>JACRAA010000409.1 GCA_016213595.1 Actinomycetota bacterium
GCAAGGGCCGCGCCGAGCTGTCGGCCTGACCCACACATGTTGCCGGCAGCTGCTCGGCTTCGATCGTCCGACGACTTCAGGACGACAGTACGGCGCGGTCGCCGCATCGGCCGCCCCACCGTCGTCCTGCACGTCCTGTCCCGCCCGGACACCGTGACCCGGGCGGGATTCGTCGTCTCCAAGGCCGTGGGGGGAGCCGTCATGCGGAACCGCGTGAAGCGCCGCCTTCGGCACCTGGTGGCGGCCCAGCTCCCAGGCCGGACCCGGGGCGTCGACGTCGTCGTACGCGCCCTGCCGGCAGCCGCGACCACTCCCCAACGGCTGGCAGGCGACTTCGCGTCGGCGTGGCAGGCGGCTGTGGCGTGAAGTACGTGCTGATCGCGTTCGTGAAGCTGTGGCGCCGGCTCATCTCGCCTCTCTACGGGGATGTCTGCAAGTTCCACCCGACCTGTTCCGCGTACGGCCTGCGGGCGCTCGAGGTCCACGGCGCGTTCCGTGGCGGCTGGCTGACCATCAACCGGATCCGACGCTGCCACCCATGGTCCATGGGCGGCGTCGACTACGTTCCCGGCACTCCCGAGGCGGAGCAGTGGCTCGCTCAGCAGGCCGGCACATCTTCCAAGGAGCCGGTCGGCTCCCCAGCAACAGGGGTTGACGAATGACCGCACTGCTCGTACCACTCGCATTCTGGGACTTCCTGAACGCGATCATGACCCCGCTGTACGCCGCGGTGTCGGCCATCCTGGTCGGCGCGCACACGGTCTGGGCACCCCTGTTCGGCAGCGGCTCCGGCGTGACCTGGGTCATGTCGATCGTCAGCCTCACCGTCGTCATCCGGACCCTGCTCATCCCGCTGTTCGTCAAGCAGATCAACTCGGCTCGGAACATGCAGCTCGTCCAGCCGAAGCTCAAGGCCCTCCAGGACAAGTACGGGTCCGACCGCGAGAAGCTCGGCCAGGAGACGATGAAGCTGTACCAGGAGGAGGGCGTGAACCCGGCCGCCTCCTGCCTGCCGCTCCTCCTGCAGATGCCGATCTTCATCGCGCTGTTCAACGTGCTCAACGGTGTGTCCCGGGGCAACGCCATCGGCTACTTCTTCGAGAAGAACCCCGACCTCGTCTCCTCGCTGCGGGACTCGCACGTCTTCGGCGCCAGCCTCGCGGGCACCTTCTTCCCGATCAGCCCCTTCGGCGCCACCCAGGTCACGGCGCTCGTGCTCATGCTCGCCATGACGGGCGTGCTGTTCATGACGCAGCTGCAGCTCATGAGCAAGAACATGCCGCCGGAGGCGCTCACCGGCCCGTTCGCACAGCAGCAGAAGATGATGCTGTACCTCTTCCCGATCATGTACCTCGTCGGCGGGGTCGCCATCCCGATCGGCGTGCTCGTGTACTGGCTGGTCTCGAACGTGTGGACGCTCGGCCAGCAGTACCTGCTCATCCACAACAACCCGACGCCCAACACGCCCGCCTACATCGAGTGGGAGGAGCGGATGATCCGCAAGGGCAAGGATCCCAAGAAGATCCAGGCCGAGCAGATGGCCAAGCGTCAGAAGCGGCCCGTGGCCCCGTCCCCCGTCGTGGCGGCGGCGACCGCGGCCGGCGAGACCACGGAGGGCGGCGCGACGAGCGGCAAGCCGACAGTGCAGCGCCAGCAGGTGCAGCGCCAGCAGATCCAGCGGCAGCAGCCGCGGGCGGCGTCGCGCTCGACCCGCAAGAAGACCCCTGGGGCCCAGGGCCCGGCAGACACCAACGCCGAGGCCTGATCCCGTGCAGCACTCCCGCAACTGGAGGAACGAATGACTGACCAGACAGTGTCCACCGAGGTGACCCCTGAGGTGGAGGTCGACGAAGCGGTCGACGACACCCAGCCCGCCTCGGCGGCTGACTCGCTCGAGAACGAGGGCGAGATCGCGGCGGACTACCTCGAGGAGCTGCTGGACATCGCCGACCTCGACGGCGACATCGACACGTACGTCGAGGGCGGTCGCGCGCACGTCTCGATCGTCACGGACGGCGACCTCCTCGTGGGGCCGGACGGCTCCGTGCTCGAGGCGTTGCAGGAGCTGGCCCGGCTGGCGGTGATGACCGAGACCGGTCGACGCAGCCGGCTCATGCTCGACATCGCCGGCCACCGGGACCGGCGGCGCAAGGAGCTTGAGACGCTCGCCAAGGAGGCGATCGCCGACGTCAAGGAGTCCGGCGAGCCCGTACGGCTCGTGCCGATGAACCCGTTCGAGCGCAAGATCGTCCACGACGTCGTCGCAGCGGCGGGGCTCATCAGCGAGTCCGAGGGCGAGGAGCCGCGGCGCTGCGTCGTCGTACGTCCCGCCTGATGGCCGAAGAGGGGACGCTCGCGTCCCCTGTGCCGGGAGCAGCCGCTGAGCTGTACGGCGACGGGCTGGGGACCATCGAGGCGTACGTCGCCGTGCTGGCGACCCGAGGCGTGGAGTGGGGCCTCATCGGACCTCGCGAGGTGCCCCGGCTGTGGGAACGGCACATCCTCAACAGCGCCGCCATCGCCGGCCTCGTCCCGTCGGGCGCGAGCGTCGTCGACGTGGGTTCGGGCGCAGGCCTTCCCGGTATTCCCCTGGCTGTCCTGCGGCCCGACCTGGACGTCGTGCTGCTCGAGCCGCTGCTGCGCCGCGCCGACTTCCTCACCGAGACCGTCCGCGAGCTCGACCTGGCCGACCGTGTCCGCGTCGTCCGGGGCCGCGCGGAGGAGCACAAGGCCTCGTACGACGTCGTGACCTGTCGCGCGGTCGCACCGCTGGGCCGGCTGCTCGGCTGGACCGGCCGCCTGTTCCTGCCGGGAGGACAGCTGGTCGCGATGAAGGGGGCCTCGGCCGCGGACGAGGTCGCCGCATCCCGCAAGGAGCTGGCGA
>JACRAA010000415.1 GCA_016213595.1 Actinomycetota bacterium
CGAGCGGACGCACGTCGGCGCGCAGCTCCCACGGGTTGGCCGGCACGGTCAGCGACCCCCGCGTCCCGGCATGGTGCCGAAGCCCTCGTCCGACATCTGGTGGGCGGCCCGGGCCAGCTCGGAGGCGACCGCGTCGTCGGCGCGTACGGCGTCCTGCGCGGCGTCGACCAGCCCGGTGATCCCGACGTCGAGCGCCTGGGTCAGGGCGGTCACGACCTCGCCGGCGTCGGCCAGCGAGTCGGCGTAGGACGCCGTGACGTTCTGGGCGCCGGTCGCGTCCCCGAGCCCTGCGCACGCCTCGGCCAGGTCCTCGGCAGCGGCCTGCCAGTCGAGGGCCATCGCGGTGAGGATGCTCTCGGAGGACGCGGCGAGCTCGACCAACCTGGTCGGGTCGACCTGCATCAGGGCTCGCTTGCCACCTTCGCTCACCCCAGCGGGATACCCGCGCACGCGAGGCCCAAACACCCGACCTCGAGCGCTGGGTAAACAAATGTGGAGGGGCGGTTTCGCGGCCGGTCGTTCGGGGAACGTCGACTGGCACAGCCCCCTGCCACTCGGACGCACCCAGGAGCCGCGATGAACGCCGTGATGACCGTCGATCTCTCCGAGCTCGATGCCTGGTCCGCGCAGGTGCAGCGAGCCAGCGACGACCTCACCGGCATCGCCCGCAACGGCGGCAACGCGCTCGTGCAGACGGACTTCGGGCCGATCCTCGAGACGATGATGGGCGCCTACAACTCGCTGCTGCCCTCGGTGCACCAGTCGCTCGAGGACAACGGCACCGGGATGCGCGACCACGCCGAGGCGCTCCGGGCGACCGCCCGCGACTTCACGCTGACCGAGGACGGCGTCGTACGCCGCCACAACGCGCAGGGCACCGACGGCCGCGACGGCACGGTCAACTTCTTCGACGTCGCCGACACCACGATCCGGCGCGCGGGCCCGACCGAGACGAGCCTGCCGCAGATCAGCTTCGGCTTCCCCTACGACACCGTGTGCGACCTGGTCCGGATGCTCACCGGCTTCGACATCCGCGCCGAGCTCGCCGAGAAGATCGGCGGCGACGTGGTCGGCGCTTCCTCCCAGGGGTCGTCCTTCGGGGCCCTCGGCCAGTCGATGAAGGGCGTCGCGAGCAACCTGCAGAGCGGCGGCCATACCATCTCGAACACCTGGCAGGGTGGCGCCTCGGACGCCGCGATCAAGCAGATCGGCACCTGGGTCGGCTCGCTCGACACCCAGGCCGGTCAGCTCGTGCAGATGGGCCAGAACGTCGTCCAGATCTGCAAGGACGCGTGGCAGACGGCGCTGTCGGTGGTGCAGTGCGTGAAGTCGGCCGTGCAGACCGTGTCGTCCGCGCTCGCCACGATGAGCATCCCCGGCGTCGGCTGGGCCCGTGTCGTGCAGGCCGTGTGGCAGGCGTTCCAGGCCGTGATGAAGGCCTACCAGGCGATCATGAAGCTGATCAACATCCTCAAGCAGGTCAAGTCCTTCATCGAGACCGTGAAGAACTTCTTCGACGACGACTTGGCGCCGGTCTCGACGCCGACCGCCCCGACCTCGACCGGTGCGCCGAGCAGCGTGACCCGCGACCCGGGCTCGATCACGACGCCGACGATCGGGCAGCGCCCGGCGGCGGTCACGGTCGTCCCCGCGTAGCCTCGCCCCATGAGCGACCCCCGCAGCCAGGAGGAGATCCTGGCCGCCATCAGCGAGGCCCGCGAGGACCTGTCGACCAGCCTCGCCGACCTCAAGGAGAAGGTCGACGCGATGAACGCCCGACCGCTCCTGACGCCCGAGGAGAAGGAGGCGCTCGAGGCGCAGGCCGCCTCCGGCGAGCTCGGCGAGGACATGTTGACGCTCGTGGAGAAGATCCGTGGCGGTGAGGACACGTGGGAACAGGTCTTCTCCGGCGACTCCCCCAACGCGCCGCTCCTCCAGGGTCACCTCGACCGGATGGTCGAGGAGCACAAGGAGGACATCGCCCTCGCCTTCGAGGAGCTGGTCGAGGCCGAGGAGGCCAAGGGCAACTTCCTCCTCGACGAGGTGTCGACCAGCGAGAGCTGAACTACCGGCCTGTAGTTCGTCCGTTGCCCTGTGACGGGTGTGACGGGTGTGGTTTCCTTCTCGGGCCGCACCTTCCCCAGCCGTGGAGCGACCATGCGCCTGCCTATGCCTGCCCCGACCCGTACCTCGCGACGGCTCGTCGCCGCCCTGGCACTCGTCCTCGCCGTGCCCCTCTCCGCGACCGCGCCGGCGACCGCCGACGACGCGGGGACGACGCCCCGCCTCCCCTCGCAGCGGCAGATCGCGCTGGCCACGCCCGGTGACTTCACCGGGCACGGCTTCGACCAGTGCGTCGCCCCGACCCAGTCCGCGATGGACACCTGGTGGGCGAAGTCGCCCTTCTCCGCGGTCGGCATCTACATCTCCGGCGACTCCCGCGCCTGCCGTACGCAGCCCAACCTCAGCCCGGAGTGGGTCGCCGCGCAGGTCGCTCGCGGGTGGCGGCTCCTGCCGATCGCACTCGGCCCCCAGGCGTCCTGCCAACCGCGGTTCCCGCGCTACAAGGACGACTTCAAGATCTCCAACAAGCCCGCCAACGCCTACGCCGCGGCCGCCGCACAAGGCACCGTCGAGGCCGACAAGAACGCCGCGGACGCGATGGCGTACGGCATCGGGCCGGGGAGCACGATCTGGTACGACCTGGAGGGCTTCGACCTCACCAACACGGCGTGCCGCGAGTCCGCGCTGGTCTTCACGTCGGCCTGGGTGAGCCGCATCAAGGCGCACGGCTACGTCGCCGGCTTCTACTC
>JACRAA010000413.1 GCA_016213595.1 Actinomycetota bacterium
ACAAGTCGGCGACGACGTTCACCGGCGCGCCGACCGTCATCCTGGCCCACACCATCAAGGGCTACTTCCTCGGCAGCCACTTCGCGGGCCGCAACGCGACCCACCAGATGAAGAAGATGGCGATCGACGACCTCCTGGCCTTCCGGGACCGTCTGCAGATCCCGATCAGCTCGCAGGCGCTCGAGGAGAACCCGTACCTGCCGCCGTACTACAACCCGGGTCCGGACGACGAGCGCGTGCGGTACGCGAACGAGCGCCGCAGGGAGCTCGGCGGGGCGGTGCCGGAGCGGCGGAACAAGCCCGTCAAGCTCAAGCTGCCGGACGCCAGCGCGTACGAGGGTGTCAGGAAGGGGTCGGGCAACCAGCCCGTCGCCACGACGATGGCGTGGGTCCGCCTGCTCAAGGACCTCGTCCGCGACAAGGAGTTCGGCGCCCACGTGGTCCCGATCATCCCCGACGAGGCCCGTACGTTCGGCATGGACTCGTTCTTCCCGACGTTGAAGATCTACAGCCCGCACGGGCAGAACTACACCCCCGTCGACGACGAGCTCATGCTGGCCTACCGGGAGTCGACCGCCGGGCAGATCTACCACACGGGCATCAACGAGGCCGGCTCGGTGGCCGCCTTCGCCGCCGCAGGGAGCTCCTACGCGACCCACGGCCTGCCGATGGTCCCCGTCTACGTCTTCTACTCGATGTTCGGGTTCCAGCGGACGGGCGACTTCATCTGGGCCGCCGCCGACCAGCTGGCGCGCGGCTTCCTCATCGGAGCGACGGCCGGCAAGACGACGCTGACCGGCGAGGGCACGCAGCACATGGACGGTCACTCGCCGCTGCTCGCGCTCAGCAACCCGGCGGTGTGCCACTACGACCCGGCGTACGCGTACGAGATCGCGCACATCATGCAGTACGGGCTGGAGCGGATGTACGGGGACAACCCCGAGAACGTCATCTTCTACCTCACCGTCTACAACGAGCCGAAGCCTCAGCCGCCGGAGCCGGAGAACGTCGACGTGGAGGGGATCCGCAAGGGGATGTACCTCCTGGCGGAAGGGTCGAGCGAGGGCGTGGACGGAAACGCACCGCGCGCTCAGATCCTGGCGTCCGGGGTCGGCGTCCCGTGGGCTCTCGAGGCGCAGGAGCTGCTGCGCCGGGACTACGGCGTCGTCGCGGACGTGTGGAGCGTGACGAGCTGGAACGAGCTCGGCCGTGACGCGATCAGGACCGAGAAGGCGAACTACGGCGACGGTGGCGACCGGGTGCCGTACGTCACGGCCAAGCTCACCGGACGTCCCGGTGTCGTGGTCGCGGTGTCGGACTACGTGACGGAGCTGCAGAACCAGATCGCCAACTACGTACCGGGCTCGTTCAGGGCGCTGGGTGCGGACGGGTTCGGGTTCTCCGACACTCGGGCTGCTGCCCGTCGCTACCTCAAGATCGACGGCCCGTCCATCGCGGTCGCCGTGCTCCGCGAGCTGGCGGAAGTCGGCGACGTCCCTCGGGAGCTCGGCAACGACGCGTACGCCAGGTACCAGATCGACAACGTCACCGCCGGCAGCTCCGGCTCGGTCGGCGGCGACAGCTAGCCGATCATGACCACGGAGAACACTTCGGTGAAGGGCATTCTCGGCCTGGCTCCTGGACTCGTCGTCCAGGAGCTGGGGTGGGACTCGGACGTCGACGAGGAGCTGCGCAGCGTCGTGATGGACGCGATCGACGGGGACCTGGTCGAGGAGACCGATGAGGCCGTCGACGTCGTCCTGCTGTGGTGGCGTGCGGACGACGGTGACGTCGTGGACGGCTTGTTCGACGCGCTGCGAGACCTCTCGAACAACGGCGTGCTGTGGCTGCTGAGCCCCAAGGTGGGGCGGCCGGGCCACGTGTCGCAGGCGGACCTTCAGGAGGGCGCGGTCACAGCCGGCCTGGCACTGACGACCTCGGTGTCCGTCTCGAAGTCCTGGTCGTGCCACAAGCTCGTACGTCCCAAGGGTGCCCGTCGCTGACCCGTGACCTCGCGTGACGTCCGGGTCTGGCAGACTTGTCCGGTCGCCCGACGGGGCGCGTCGGGCGCATAGCTCAGTTGGTTAGAGCACTTCCCTTACAAGGAAGGGGTCGGGGGTTCGAGTCCCTCTGCGCCCACCCGTGCGAGTAGGGCTTATGGCCTCTTCGTCAATATCCTTCTGGCGGTCATCGCGGTCGGGTCATTCATCGTCGCGATGAGGGCGCGCGGTGATGCCAAGCGGTCTGCCGACGCCAAGGAACTAGTCATTCGCAACGCGGGCAGGCAGCAGCGCGGACAGTCCTGCTGGAGCTTGAGGCGGACGGCTCTCAAGGCACGCGCTGCCTCGACTCCATGACGAGGGTGCGCGAGCGAGTGGGTGGTTCGAGGACGCCGGCCGGTCGTGAGTCCCCTCAGGAACAGCCGAGCGCCACTCGCAGAAGGGGGGACGCGAGGGGCGCTCGGGGGCTCAATCCGGGCTTGGGGTCTCGGACGAGCCGTCAAGTCGGAGGCTAGACCCCTGGCTCACTAGGTGGTTTCACTGGGGTGGCGTTTCGCGCACAACGTCGACCGCAAGGCGACGTCGGCGGCGACTGGCAGGAGAGTCTCTGAGCTGAGCGCCTTGGGACTCGCCTCCCCTCGTGTAAAAGTTGAAGCGTGAACGACCAGGCGCACCAGGAACACGACAGGGGCGGCGTCTACTCCAGCAAGGGCAAGGAGTTCACGCGGGACCAGAACTACATCACCACGCGGATC
>JACRAA010000410.1 GCA_016213595.1 Actinomycetota bacterium
AGCGGTACGGCGACGACGACGCGGCCGAGAAACTGCGCCGGTTCACCGGGCCGTTCATCCTGCGACGAGTCAAGACCGACAAGACGATCATCGCCGACCTGCCCGACAAGATCGAGATGGACGTGGTCTGCAACTTGACCTCGGAGCAGGCCGTGCTCTACCAGGCCGTGGTCGACGACATGCTCGAGCGCATCGAAGCGACAGACGGGATCGAGCGGCGCGGACTGGTGCTGGCCACCATCACCCAGCTGAAGCAGGTCTGCAACCACCCGGCGCACTTCCTCCGTGACGGTAGTCAGCTGGCCGGCCGCTCCGGCAAGCTGGAGGCCCTCGACGACATCCTGGAGGAGGTTCTCGCCGTGGGCGAGAAGGCGCTGCTGTTCACGCAGTACGCCGAGTTCGGAGCTCTGCTGCGCGGGCACCTGGTCGGACGGTTCGGTCGCGAGGTGCTCTTCCTGCACGGCGGCGTCTCGAAATCGGACCGCGACGAGATGGTCGCCCGTTTCCAGGCCGACGACGCCGCGTCGCCACCCATCTTCGTGTTGTCGCTGAAGGCCGGAGGGACCGGGCTGACCCTGACGGCGGCCAACCATGTCGTGCACGTGGACCGCTGGTGGAACCCGGCCGTCGAGGACCAGGCCACCGACCGGGCGTTCCGGATCGGCCAGCGTCGGACAGTGCAGGTGCGCAAGTTCGTCTGCGCCGGCACGATCGAGGAGAAGATCGCGGCGATGATGCGCGACAAGCGCGGGCTTGCGGAACGCGTCGTCGGTACGGGGGAGCAGTGGCTCACCGAGCTCTCCACCGGCCAGCTCGCCGACCTGTTCCGGCTCGAGGAAGGGGCTACCGTCGAATGACCGGACAGCGCTGGTACCCACCGTCGCAGCCGCGGTCGGTCGAGAACGGCCTCAAGGCGCGCACGAGCCGCGGCGCCATCGGGCAGTCCTGGTGGTCGCGTCGCTTCCTGGACGTGCTGGAGTCCTTCGCGATGGGCAATCGGCTCACCCGGGGCCGGACCTACGCGCGCAAGGGGCAGGTCGTCTCGCTCGACGTGGTGGCCGGCGAGGTGCGAGCCACCGTGCAGGGTTCGCGAGCGAGACCCTACCGTGTCACTATCGGCCTCGCGGTCTTTCCTGAGATCGTCTGGGCAAGGGCCGAGATCGCGCTGTCCGAGCGGGCACTGCCCAGCGCCAAGCTGCTCGCCGGTGAGGTGCCGCCCGAACTCGAGGACCTGTTCGCGGACGCGGGTGCGCCGCTGTTTCCGCTCGGCGTGAACGAATTGGATCAGCGCTGCTCCTGCCCGGACCGCGAGGTTCCCTGCAAGCACCTCGCAGCGACGTTCTTCCTGCTCGCCGAGGCCTTCGACGACGACCCGTTCCTGATCCTTCGCTGGCGCGGTCGCGAGCGGGAGGCACTCCTGGGCCGCCTCCGGGAGCTGCGAGCCGACACGTCTGCGGAGGAGCCCAGGGCCGCGCCTGCGGCGGAGGGCAGCTCGCTCGCGCTGGCCGGCCTGACCCAGCCGAACCACCAGCCGGGGCGCTTCTGGCTGCCTCCAGCTCCGTTACCTGCCAGACCACCAACGCTGGACGTTGACAGTGAGGTGCTGCTGCGACAGCTTCCGACGCCGGGCACCAGGCTCGGCGGTGACACGCTCGTCGCAAAGCTGCGAACGGCGTACCAGACATTCGGGAGAGCCCCGTAGATGTGGCTCGTCAGGACATTGTTGATCGGTGGAGCATCGCGCGTACCCGAGAAGCATGCCCGGACGACATGCCTTGCCTCGAGGTCGGCAGCTGTGCACCATGCCGTGCGCATGCTGCGCCTGCCCGAGCTGGAACAGAACCACGAGGCCGCCTGGATCGAGTGGGAAGAATCCGGCGACGAGGCGGCATGGAGCGTGACCGTAGCCGACGGTATCGCCGATGGCGCGGTGAGCTCCGGCTCGCCGATCTCGACCCCGGACGCGGAAACGAGGCCAACAATCGGTGTCCGGCCGTGATCGTCAGCAACGACCACGCGAACGCGATCGCGGCGCGGCTCGGCCGAGGCGTGGTCACCGTCGTGCCCGTCACCAGCAACACCGACCGAATCTTCCCGTTCCACACCCCGCTGCCCGCAGCCGTGACCGGGCTACGGCGCGACTCCAAGGCCCAGGCCGAGCAGGTTCGCTCTATCCCAGTCGAGCGTCTGGGCGCCGTCTCGGACAAGCGCCCGCGGACGTCATGGCGCAGCTCGATGACGCACTCCGCCTCCACCTGCAGCTGTAGCCACCCCGCCGTTCCGCAGGACGATCCTCTACTGACACCAGAAACTAGCCAGGCTAGAATTCTGTACATGACGACCCTATCGCTGGCTGATGCGCGAGCGAACCTGTCCAAGCTCGTGGAGTCCGCAGTTACCACCCACGAGCGGTTCGAGGTCACCCGCAACGGTGACCGGGCCGTCGTGGTGCTCAGCGCTGAGGACTACGACGCCCTGCTGGAGACCGTGGACGTCCTCAGCCGCGCCGAGGAGGTGCAGGCCCTGAAGGCGGGACTCGACGACCTCGACGCCGGGCTCACCTCGTCCCTGGATGAGGTCCGCTCAGCGATGCTGCGGCGCGGACGCCTCCAACGTTGAGTACGGACCCGGACGAGGACGGCGGCTACGACGTCGTCCTGACCCGGAGCGCAAGACGAGCCCT
>JACRAA010000412.1 GCA_016213595.1 Actinomycetota bacterium
GCAGTGGTTCCGGATCGTCGCGGTCGGCTGCAGGCTGGGGTACTTGCTGGTCAGGTCGGAGAGCTGGGTGGACAGCTCACCCGCGTACTGGTCGGCGGTGGGGCTCGCGCAGCCGGTATCGGTGTGCAGGGCGAACTCGAAGCCCTGGTCCTCGTACGCCTTCGCCTGAGCATTGGTGATGCTGTTCGTGGGATAGAGGTACGTCGTGGAGCGGATGCAGGCCCAGTCGTCGACAGCACAGCCTGCGGGACTCGCGGCGATCTCCTGGTTGAGGCGCGTGGCAACAGTGGCACTCGTGCCGGTGTCGTGGTTGTCAGCAGTCATCACGATCGCGGCCTGCTCACCTCTCGGCAGGTACCAGAACCGTGGGAGCGGGAGCGCATCCCGTGTGCTGACGGTGATGACGTTGGCGAGCAGGCGCTGCTGCTCGTCGGCCTGGGGGATGTCGACCTTCGTCATGTCGACGTAGTCGGGCTGCGGGTCGGCCGCGGCGTTGCCGTAGTACAGGTCGTCGCTGCGGTTCGGGCCGGCCTGCCCGTCGCGGTTCTGGTTGACCCAGGCCGAGTTGCCCTGACGGGTCTTGACGACGGATCCGGCGAGGTCGTACGTGAACGCGGCAGCTGAACCGCCCGCCGTACCGACGTTGCGGAGCGTGACGGCGGGGCGGCCGGTGGCGGTGCTTGCGGTGCTGTACAGCTCGGCCACGACCTGGGTGCCGGCTTGCGGTGTGTACAGGTCCGCCGTCCCATGGAACTGCATCGTCGCGCTGACGATGCCCTCCCCGGGCGCAGTGCTGGTGTCGACCTTGATGTAGCCCTCGGAAAGCGTGCCCGCGGGTGCTGACAGGCCGAGCAGTGCGGCCAGCCGGGCATCCGGACGTACGGCGACCAGGTTGCCTCCAGCCGTGACCCAGGCGGTCAGCGCGGTCACCTGGTCGGCGGTCAGGGTCGCCTCTCCCAGCACGACAGTGGTGTACGGCGTCAGGCCGGCGGTGGTGAGGTCGGCCGTGGTGCCGGCCGTGAACAGGTTCAGGCCCTCTGCGCGCAGGATCTCCTTGAGGTACGGGCCGTACGTGCCCGTCCCGGTGGCCACGAGCACGGGACCGCCGGGTCCGGCGTTGGGGTCGGGTCGTGGTGACTGCGCGTAAGCCGTGGTGAAGGACCACACGTAGTCGGAGGCGAGTGCGTTGCCTGCCACGTCCTTGACGCCGCTCGCGCCGCTGACGACGGTGACGCTGTACAGGGCATGGTTGTCCAGCGTCCCGGTCGGGTCGAGCGTCACGCTACGAGCGGCGTTGCTGTAGGTGACCGCCGACGGGACGACCGCTCCTTGGGACGTCTTGAGGATGACGGTCGTGCCGGAGATCGTCTGGGGGTCGAGCGCCTCGCTGAACGTGGCGACGACGTTCGACGTGGTGCCGACCGCGGCGGCGTCGGCCACGGGAACCGTGCACGCGACCGTCGGTGCGATGGTGTCGGGCCCGACGGTGGTGCTGAACAGGACGTCCACCAGGTAGTTCGACGAGCCGGTCGAGTCGGTCGGGAAGGCCGACGAGCTGGCCTTGCTGTAGACGCCGTTGTGCCCGTTGGACCCGAAGTCGCCCTGCAACGCGCTCAGCGGCGGGTTGTCGACGGAGGCGTAGGTGAACGCCGTGCCGACGGCGTAGTGACCGTTGGGCGCGTGGTACGAGGCGACATACGTGGTGTCGGCCGTGATCGGGATCGGGGCCCCGAACGTGACGGCCTGCCAGCCGCTGCCGCTCTCACCGCTGAACACTGCCGTCGCGAGGTTCGTACCGTCCGCGGCCCAGAGCGACCCGGTGTGGGTACCGGTGTTGCCGGAGGTCTGGAAGAACCGGATGCCGGTGATGTAGCCGGCGGTGCTCGAGCGGAACTTCACCCCGAGCTCGGTGGACGTGTTGTCGGGGTCCTGGAGGTAGACGGGCTTGTCGGTGAAGATCGAGCAGGGGCTGCTCTGGTTGCAGGTCCGCGCCGTGACGGTCACCGAGCGGGTGACCTCGGCGCCCAGGTTGGCGCTGTCGTCGGCGGCCCGTACGTGGATGGTGGTCGTTCCCGGGGTGGCGATGAAGCTGAAGGTCCAGTCGGCACTGCCCTGGGCGGGACGCCACACCTGACCGTCGGTGGACACCTCGACGACGCCGACAGCTCCGCCTGTGTCGGACGCGGTGCCCGTGACGGTGACCGGTCCGGCAGGGACCGAGGCTCCCGCCGCAGGGGAGGTGATCGTCACGGTCGGTGCGGTGGTGTCTGTGGACTTGTCGGACGGCACGAGACCGGCCTGCAGTGTGCCCGGCTGTGCTCCCATGTCGGCGAGCAGGTTCACGGTGGCCTGCTGCATCGTGGGGTCCGGGTTGCTGTTGGCCTGCGTGCTCGTACGGTCATGGTGGCTGTCCAGCCCCCATGCCCACTGCACGGTGCCGGCGCCGAAGACCAAGGCACCGCTGGGTGCCCGGTAGAGGCTGAGGTGGTGCTGGTCGACGCCCGCGAACGTGGAGATGGCGGTCGTCGAGGAGAGCAGCACGCGACCGGACGGGTACCACGGCATGTACTGCTCGTACTGGGGGCTCCACTCGTAGCCCAGGGTGCCCGACCCAAGTGTCACGGAGGCGGTCCCGGTCAGCTGCGCGACTGGCGTGTTCCGCCAGAAACGGAGGGACGCGTAGTCGCTGGGAACCGTGATGGAGGACGTGTTGTTGCGCCAGCTGATCTGCCCGGTCACCGCGTTCTCAGGGGACCCGATCGCCGATGTCAGCCCGTCCGTCGTGGTCTCGCGCCACAGCCCTGTCCACTCACCGCTGGGGTCGCACGAGAAGTTCAGGTAGCACCGGCGGTGCTCCGACTCCTGGCTGGGAGCGAGGCTGCCCTCCTTGTACACGACCATCGTGCGCTGGTCGCCGGTCGTCCCTGAGGCCGAGTCCTCGTAGCGGATGCGCCAGTACATCTCGTTGCCACTGAAGAAGGCCAGGTTCACCCCATGGTCGCGGGCGTTCTGGACGGAGTCGCGCTGGGCCTGCGACCAGTACTCGTCATGGCCGGAGGACATGAAGGTCTTGTGCCCCAGCAGCCTTTCCGGATGGAGCCCGGTGTCGATGTGCGTCGTGTAGCTGACGTCGTAGCCGTTGCGCTCCAGCCACAGCAGCATCGGGTACTCGGAGTTGAACAGCCAGTTCTCGAGCTCCCCGCCACGGGTGGTGAAGGGCCGGTTGTAGCTGAGCTTCCAGGCGTTCCCGGCCTCGCCGTTCGCCGTGTAGTAGGCGTTGTAGCCGCCGTACGGGTTGTACGCCTGCCACGTGGTGTCGGAGGTCTGGACGAGGATGTCGGAGGCGCCGGAGTCGTCGCGGACCACGAACGCGATGTGGCTGGCCTGCGTGGCGTCAGCGGTACGGGTGGGTCGAGCGATGTAGATCCCGGAGACGGCACCCGCCGGCACCTGCCAGGACGCCGTCACCGCCCAGTTGCCGCAGTCGAGGAGCCGCGCGCCGACGGGGTCGGTGAGGATGCAGGCAGGCTGTACGGGCTGGGTGATGGCCGTGGGGTTGATGCTGCCGACCAGGCGGGCGCCGGAGCCGCCGTAGTAGCCGAGACGGTAGATGTCGATCCGGTAGGCGGCGGGGTTCGTCGTCCCGGTCGCCGACTTGTCGTCGATCTTGAAGTCGACGTTCTCCCCCGGCGCGACGCTCAGCTGGGTGGTGAAGCCCTGCAGGGTGACGTCGCCCGCTCCCTGGACATCCCACTGGGAGGCAGGGTTTCCGGGGAGCGCATTCTCGGTCACGATCTTGTTCGTGGCCGCATGCGCCGGCGTGGCCGTACTGGTCACGACGAGCGCTGCGGCCACCATGACCACTGCCAGGAGCAGCCTGACGGCATGCATGAGCTGTCGCGAAAACGTCGTCGTGGCCATTGCGATCCCCCCAGATCACAGCCGGCTCCGGGATCTCGTGAACGCTTCGATCATGGAGGCGTTATCGGTGAGCTGGAGCGAATGTCGTGTCCCCTGGGGGGAGCATAGGGCGTCAGGTCCGTGGCGCGAGAGCGATCGCACGCGATAGTGAGAGTCCCCTCATCTGCTCGGGCGGCACGCCGGCGCACGTCGCGTGCGGTGCGCGGGGATCAGCTGTTCGCCGGAACCTTGTTCACGGTGCAGACGAAGTACTTGACGACGCCCTGGTCGACCGCGTCCCCGGCACTCAGACCTGTGGTCACCTCGGCAGTCGTGTCGATGACGCCGTCATGGTTGAGGTCGGACGATGCCAGCAGCGCGGCGTACCCGTGCGGGAGGGCGAGGGCGTGGACCATCCAGCGGCCGCCGTTGAAGTCCGGGTACCCGGGCGCGGAGGTGGCCACACTGGGCTGCACGCCTCCGAAGCTGTAGATGGTGTCCCACGACTGGGCAGGCGCTCCGGTCCCCGAGAGGTCGGTGGGCGTGGCGACGGTGCGGTACATGACGCCGTCCACGTAGAAGGCAGGGCCGGAGATGCCGGCAGCGTGGGCTGTGGACGTGCCGCCGAGGGCGGCGACGGTGGCGAGGGCGAACATCGCGATCCGGGTACGGGTGCGCATGGCGTGACCTTTCGGCTGACCGCCGGCGGGGTGCCGGCTGCCTGAAGTCCACCGCCACCGGGCGACCAACTCCATGACACCGTCGTTACCGCCTTCTTACGAGCTGCGGACGGCCCCTTCAGTCCCGCTGCCGGAGGAGGTGCTCGCCCTACGATGACGCCATGACCGAGGTGCTGCTCGTCGAGGACGACCCGACGGTCGCCGAGGTGCTCGGTCTGTACCTGGGAAGGGCGGGCCTGCGCGTGACCCATGCCCCGTCCGGGGAGGAGGGGATCGCCATGGCCGCTGCGATCACGCCGGCGCTCGCGATCCTCGACGTGATGCTGCCGGGAATGGACGGCCTCGAGACGTGCCGGAGGCTGCGGATGCTGCGTGCCGACCTGCCCGTCATCATGCTCACGGCACTCGGCGAGGAGGTGGACCGCATCCTCGGCCTGCAGGTCGGGGCCGACGACTACGTCACCAAGCCCTTCAGCCCGCGGGAGGTGGTGCTGCGTGCACAGTCCCTCCTGCGTCGCTCCGCTCCCCCACCTGACCCTCAGGCTCCCGCTGTGGCCAGGCTCGCCGACGGCGACCTGGTCGTCGACGTGGCCGCACACCGGGTCCTGCGCGGAGAGCGGGAGCTGTCGTTGACCTCGAGGGAGTTCGACCTTCTCGCCTGGTTCCTGGCGCATCCGGGACGAGCCACGGGCCGTACCGAGATCCTGCGCGAGGTGTGGGACTGGGAGTTCGGCGACTCGTCGACCGTCAC
>JACRAA010000411.1 GCA_016213595.1 Actinomycetota bacterium
AGGAGGTCGCCGGCGCCGCTGACCACGACGTCGGGCCGGAACCGCCGGATCTGCCGGGCGATGGCTCGGCGGAGGCCCAGCGAGTACTCGAGCGTGCCGTCGGGGAAGTCCAGGATCGTGAGGTCGCGAACTCCCACGGCGGCGCACGCGTTCCGCTGCTCCACTGCGCGCACGGGGCCGGCTTCCTCGGGAGGCCGCTGCATCCCGGCATCGCCCGCAGTGAGCAGCAGGTAGGCGACCTCGATGCCCCTCGCCGTCCAGGTCGCCACCGCGGCCGATGTCCCGTACTCGGCGTCATCGGGATGGGCGACGATGACGAGGACCCGCTCGACCGGCTCGTCGAAGGAGGGCAAGGAGGCCACCGGCTCGGTCATGGGGCAAGGCTAGGACCGCCGGGCAGGCACCGCCAGAGGTCCGGACCGCCGTGAGGGTGGCAGGGTCCGGCCGGTGGGAGATCCCGGTTCCGCCCGGGTGAAGACCGGAGGGATCGCGTACGTTCGTACCGCGTCAGCGCGCGGGCATGGCCAGCGTCACGGTGACGTTGGGGTTGACCATCGTGTTGGTGGCGGTGATCGCCGTCACCGTGGTCGGTGCGTCGATGAGCAGTGTCCCGGCGGCCCGTCCGGACGCGTCCCAGGCGAGCTTGAGCGCGGAGCCGTCGGTGACGCACAGCCCGGTGGCCAGGCCCGTGTTGCTGACCACAGTCTTGCCCTTGTTGTCGAGAGCCGCCCACTGGTAGACGGCCATGCCGAAGCCTTCGGATGTGTCGAGCCGGGTCGCGCTGAGCTTGACCGCGATGAACTGGCCGTTCTGCGGCTTGGCGGCACCCGTGGGGCAGCTCGCCTTCTCCGTGATCGACTCCACGGTGACAACGGCTTTCGAGAGGCCTCGGGTCTGCGAGAGGTCGGCCGGCGCACCCACCTGCAAGGTGACGGGGGCATCGGACTTCCAGGTGGTGGTCGGGGAGGGCTCGGCGCTGGGCGCGGCGACGGGGACTCCTGGAGGCGCGGTCTGCGCACACGCTGCCAGGGCCACCGTGCACACGGCTGCGACGAGGGTTGCTGGGAAGGCGCGCATGGGCACATTGTGCGATGGGCGGGCGGGCCTCGTACGGAGGACCCGCCGCAGATGGACTACAAATGGGCTCATGCTGTACGCGACGCACGCGCAGGTCCACCTCGACCACATCGTCGCCAACCTGCGAGCCATCCGTGCCCACGTCGGCGACCGAGCCGTGCTGCTCGCCATCAAGGGCGACGCGTACGGGCATGGGGCCGTGCACGTGGCGCAGGCGGTGGTCCGCGCGGCCGCCGCCGACTGGTTCGGCGTGGCGACGGTCCCGGAAGGCGTCGAGCTGCGCCGCGCCGGGATCACGGTCCCGATCCTCAAGCTGTCCCACGCGTTCGACGACGAGCTCGAGGAGGCTGTACGGGCGGGACTGGTGCTGACGGTCGTCAGCGAGGCGACCGTGCTGGCCGCCGAGCGGGTGGCAGCCAGGCTCGGGGTGACGTGCGAGGTCCACCTCAAGGTCGACACGGGCATGCGCCGGATCGGTGTCGAGCCCCAGGGTGCGGCGGCTCTGGCGCGCCTCGCGGAGGACCAGCCTCATGTCGCCCTGACAGGCATCTTCACCCATCTCCCGGCGAGCGACGACCCGGCGCAGGACGATTTCACCGCGAGCCAGCTCCGCACGTTCGCCGCGGTCGTCGACGAGGTCTCGGCCGCGATCGGACGGGAGCTCCCGTACGTCCACGCCGCGAACTCCGGCGCCGTCCTCGCCCATCCCGGCTCCTGGGGGACCATGGTCCGTCCCGGGATCCTGGCGTACGGGCACTACCCCGACCCCGCCACTCCTCGTACCGTCGCCGTCCGCCCTGGCTTGACGCTCGCCAGCCGGGTCTCGTTCGTCAAGCGGGTCCGAGCGGGCGAGACCGTGAGCTACGGCCGGACGTGGACCGCGACGAGGGACACGACGATCGCGACCGTTCCCATCGGGTACGCCGACGGGTTCAGCCGACTCAACTCCAACAGGGGTCACCTGCTCGTGCGCGGCCGGCGCTATGCGGTCGCTGGGCGGGTCTGCATGGACCAGACGATGGTCGACGTCGGCGACGGCGAGGTCGCGGTCGGCGACGAGGTGGTGGCGATCGGCGTCCAAGGGGATGCCGAGATCACGGCGACCGAGGTCGCGGCGGTCATGGGAACGATCCCCTACGAGGTCACCTGCCTCATCACCCGACGAGTGACGAGGCTGTACGACTGACGACCTGTACCTGCTCGCGAGAGAACCTGTACCCGTTCGCGAGAGGACCTGTACCGGTTCGCGAGAGGACCTGTACTTTGCGAGAGGACCTGTACGCGTTCGCGAGAGGACCTGTACCGGTTCGCGAGAGGACCTGTACGCAGTCGGCCCGTGACATGCGAGAGGGCCGTTCCTCGCAAGGTTCGGCCCTCTGGCGCTTCGGCCGGGAGCCGGGGGATGGACCGGTCGAAGCCTGGCGACACGATCGCTGCGGATTCCGGGTAGGTGGCCCGTACTCAAACTCCGCGCGTCTCGCACCGCTCTGCCTTCACGTTACGGCACGGCCCAAAAGCCCGGCTAGAGCGAGCGGCAGAGTTCAGCCGTACGTACGACGGTGCATCAGACCACGGGCTTATGGGACCAGCTGCCGCAGGGATCTACGGTCTCGGCGACACGTACAGGTCCTCTCGCCGACACGTACAGGTGCTCTCGCGGACACGTACAGGTGCTCTCGCGGGCACGTACAGGTGCTCTCGCGGGCACGTACAGGTCCTCTCGCGGGCACGTACAGGTCCTCTCGGCGACCTTGGGGGGCTCGCGCCCCTAGACTTCGCCGTGAGAACCGAGGAGCGCAGCGTGGACTACTCCAGCGCCACCATCGTCGGCGGGGGGATCGTCGGCCTCGCCGTCGCCTACCGCCTGTCCGAGCTCGGCGTCGAGGTCACCGTCGTCGAGAAGGAGCACGCCTGGGCGGCCCATCAGACCGGCCACAACTCGGGCGTCATCCACGCCGGTCCGTACTACCGCCCCGGCTCGCTCAAAGCCACCATGTGCACGGCGGGCAACGCCTCCATGGTCGCCTTCGCGACCGAGCACGGCCTGCGCCACGAGGTCTGCGGCAAGCTCATCGTCGCGACCGAGGAGTCGCAGCTGCCCGGTTTGCGGACGCTGTACGAGCGAGGGCAGGCCAACGGGACGCCGTGCGAGCTGGTCTCCGCCGAGAGGGCCGCCGAGATCGAGCCGCACGTCAACGCCGTCGCCGCGCTCCACGTCCACTCCACGGGGATCATCGACTACGCCGAGGTCAGCGC
>JACRAA010000417.1 GCA_016213595.1 Actinomycetota bacterium
AGGAGAGCCGTGCGCCGCGCTGTCTGCCCCGGGTCCTTCGACCCGGTGACCAACGGCCACCTCGACATCGTCTCCCGGGCCGCGAGGCTCTTCGACGAGGTCGTCGTCGCGATCGGCACCAACATGTCGAAGAGCCGGCTCTTCACGCCCGACGAGCGGATCGCGATGCTCGAGGAGGCCACCGCCGCGATCCCCAACGTGCGGGTGTCGGGGTTCGAGGGCCTGATCGTCGACTTCTGCCGCGAGATCGACGCGGTCGCGATCGTCAAGGGGCTGCGGGGCTCCGGTGACTACGAGTACGAGCTGCCGATGGCGCAGATGAACTCGCACCTCACCGACGTCGAGACCGTCTTCCTCCCCGGTGCCGTCGGCAACGCGTTCGTCTCCTCCAGCCTGATCAAGGAGGTCGCGGCGCTCGGGGGCGACGTCCGCGGTCTCGTCCCCGACACGGTGCACGACCAGCTCGTGCAACGCCTGGCCGAGCGTGGGGCCTGACCCGGATCTCGAGTTGCGTGCGCACCCGTTTTGCCCCGTCAACCGGCGACGGATACGATTCTCCGGTTGTGTCTGTGTCCAGAATCAGGAGTTCGTCGTGACCAGCCTGGACCCGAGGGCGCCGCTCGTGCTTGACACCCGCGAGCTCGGCCGCCGCCCGGGGTCCCAGCGTCAGGTCGAGCTCACGGTTCCAGCTCCGGCACAGCTTGGTATCGAAGTCCTCAGTGTCCCCGAGGGTGCGCCGGTCGATCTTGACCTGCGCCTCGAGGCGGTCATGGAGGGCGTGCTGCTCACGGGCACGGCCACGGCCACGCTCGCGGGGGAGTGCGTGCGGTGCCTGCAGGCCATCGAGGACGAGATCTTCGTGGACCTTCAGGAGCTCTACGTCTATCCCGACCAGCACGACAAGGCCGCTGAGCACCACGACAGCGACCTCGACGACGAGACCAGCCGGCTCGAGGACGACCTGATCGACCTCGAGCCCCTGCTGCGGGACGCGGTGGTGCTCGCACTGCCGTTCCAGCCGCTGTGCATGGACGATTGCCCGGGGTTGTGCACCGAGTGTGGTGCGCGGCTCGCCGACGATCCGGACCACGCGCACGACGCGCCGATCGACCCGCGCTGGGCAGGGCTCCAGGAGCTCACGCAGGACCAGCAGCAAGACTGACCCAGACTGACCACTCGCCCGGGGCACCCCGGACGATGCACGCCAACTGATTCACAGGAGACCACCATGGCTGTTCCGAAGCGGAAGATGTCGCGCAGCAACACGCGTCACCGCCGTTCGCAGTGGAAGGCCGTCGCGCCGTCCCTCGCGACGTGTGCCAACCCCGCCTGCGGCGCCAAGCACCTCCCGCACCGCGCATGCGGCCAGTGCGGCCAGTACGGCGCCAAGGGCGCCCTTCGCCCCGTTCTCTGACACGTCCCCTGAGCACAGACGAGCTCCGCGCAGCGCTCGGTGATCCGGTCCTGGATCCCGAGCTGCTGCAGCGTGCGCTGACGCACCGCTCGTACGCCTACGAGAACGGGCAGATCCCGACCAACGAGCGCCTGGAGTTCCTCGGCGACTCGGTGCTCGGGATCGTGGTGACCGAGACGCTCTACCTCGCCCATCCGGACTACTCCGAGGGGCGGCTGGCCAAGTTGCGCGCTGCCGTGGTCAACGCCCGTGCGCTGGCCGACGTGGCCCGCGAGATCGAGCTCGGCCAGCACATCAAGCTCGGCCGTGGTGAGGAGACCACCGGCGGCCGCGACAAGGCCTCGATCCTCTCCGACACCGTCGAGGCGGTGATCGGCGCGATCCACCTCAGCGGTGGGCTGGGCGAGGCCGCGACGGTGATCCACCGGCTCTTCGACCCGGTGATGGAGGCAGCAGCGTCCATGGGCGCCGGCCTCGACTGGAAGACCTCCCTCCAGGAGCTCTCCGCCAACCTCGGCCTGGGTGTCCCGGAGTACCTCATCGAGGACGACGGCCCCGACCACATGAAGACCTTTGTCGCGCGGGTCCGCGTCGGCGAGCTCGTCCTCGGCAACGGCAACGGCCGCTCCAAGAAGGAGGCCGAGCAGGGCGCCGCCGAGACGGCGTACAGCGAGATCCGGGCCTCCCACCCGCTGCCCGACGCACCCGTCGCCGACTGAGCCGGCCGCGTCGTGCCCGAGCTCCCCGAGGTCGAGGTCGTCCGCGCCGGCCTCGAGCGCCACGTCGTCGGCAGCACCCTCGAGTCCGTCGAGGTGCTGCACCCCCGGCCCGTACGCCGCCACCTGAGCGGCCCGTCCGGCTTCGCCGCCGCGCTGGTCGGGCGCCGCATCCAGGCCGTCCGCCGACGCGGCAAGTACTTCTGGCTCGCGCTCGCCCCCCTTCCCGACCAGCAGAGCGGGGACGCGCTGCTGGGCCACCTCGGCATGAGCGGCCAGATGCTGCTGCACGAGCCCGGCGCGCTCGACGAGCGGCACCTGCGCGTCCGCTTCGTGCTGCGCACGCCGGACGGGCGACCCCTCGAGATGCGCTTCGTCGACCAGCGGATGTTCGGCGGCCTCGCGGTGTCCACCGGCGGCGCCGAGCTGCCGGCCGAGATCGTCCACATCGCCCGCGACCCGATCGACCCGGAGTTCGACGACGCCGAGTTCGTGCGCCGCGCCCGGCGGCGTACGTCCGCGATCAAGCGGCTGCTGCTCGACCAGGGCCTCATCTCCGGGGTCGGCAACATCTACGCCGACGAGGCGCTCTGGCGCTCGAGGCTCCACGGCGAGCGTCCCGGCGACCGGCTCACCGGGCCGGCGCTGCGCGAGCTGCTCGGCCACGTCCGCGCCGTGATGGGCGAGGCGCTCGCGCAGGGCGGCACGTCCTTCGACGCTCTCTACGTCAACGTCAACGGCGAGTCCGGCTACTTCGATCGCTCGCTCGACGCGTACGGGCAGGAGGGCCACCCGTGCCGACGCTGCGGCACCCCCATCCGCCGGGTCGCGTTCATGAACCGCTCGTCGTTCTTCTGCCCCAGCTGCCAGCGGCCGCCGCGGAGGCGAGCAGGCTGAGGCGTTGACCGGACGGCACCGCGGTGGGACTCTTGGAGACGGCCGGATCGTCGGCTGATCGTCCTCACTGTCTGCGAGAGGCTCCCCATGGCCAAGGCGCTGTTGGGTCATGTGAACAGCGACGTGCGCACCACCGCCGTCCTCACCGTCGAGAACCGACGGCTGCGGCGTCGGGTCGAGGACCTCGAGGCGCTGGTCCTGCGGTTGCAGGCCGACAACGACCGGCTCGCGGCGGCCGACCGGGACGCCCGCGAGGCCTCGCGCGTGGCCGAGGACCTGCAACCCGCCTGATATCCACCTGCGCGCTGACCTCGCGCTCGCCTAGGCTCACCTGCTTGTGACCCGACTCGTCGAGACCGTCTTCCCGGCGCGCCTCGGCCACGGGTTCCGGTGGCTCGTCGGGTCCTCGTGGGTGACCAACCTCGGCGACGGCGTGCTCATCGCGGCCGGCCCGCTCCTCATCGCCTCGCAGACCCGCAACCCGGTCCTCGTCGCCTCGGCGATGATCGCGTTGCAGGCGCCGTGGCTGGTCTTCGGCCTGGTCGCCGGGGCCCTCGCCGATCGTCTCGACCGCCGGCGGGTGATCATGGCCGCCAACCTCGCCCGCGGGCTGGTCCTCGCGATCCTGTGCGCGGTGATCGCGACCGGCCACGTGAACATCGGCATCGTCCTCGGGGCGATGCTCCTGCTGGGCACCGCCGAGGTCTTCGTGGACGCCACCGCCGGGACGCTGACCCCGATGCTGGTCGACAAGAGCGACCTCGGCATCGCGAACTCCCGCCTGATGGCCGGGATGATCACCGGCAACCAGCTGGTCGGGCCGGCCGTCGGCGCGCTGCTGTTCTCCGTCGGGATGGTCTACCCGTTCTCGGTGACCGTCGTCTGCATCGTCGTCGGCGTCCTGCTGGTGTCCCGGATCGGCACGCCGCCGGGCGCGGTGCGCGAGCACGTCGACACCCACGTCCGCCAGGACATCGCCGACGGCGTCCGGTGGCTGATGGGCAACCCGCCCGTGCGCACGCTGGCGATCATCATCGTCGTCTTCAACGTCACCTGGGCGGCGCCCTGGTCGGTCCTGGTGCTCTGGGCGCTGGAGCGGGTCGACATCGGTGAGGCCGGCTTCGGCCTGCTCACGACCGCGTCCGCCCTCGGCGGGCTGCTCGCGACGTTCTCCTACGGCTGGCTCGAGAAACGGGTGCCGCTGGCCCGGCTGATGCGCACGGTGCTGCTGTGCGAGGTGCTCTTCCACCTCGCCATGGCGCTGACCACCTCGCCCTGGGCGGCGTACCCGCTCATGTTCTTCTTCGGGGCGTACGCCTTCGTGTGGGGCACGCTCTCGTGGACCGTCCGGCAGCGCGCGGTGCCCACCGAGCTCCAGGGCCGCGTCGGCTCGGTCTACATGATCTGCGTGATGGGGGGCATGCTCGTGGGCTCGCTCCTCGGCGGCGTGATCGCCGGCATCTGGGGGCTGACGGCTCCGTGGTGGTTCGCGTTCGTCGGTGCCGGCGTGACGTTGGCGCTGGTGTGGCGATCGCTCGAGCAGATCGCCCAC
>JACRAA010000416.1 GCA_016213595.1 Actinomycetota bacterium
CCTCGGGTCGGACTTCACGGACGTCCTGGGCAGCACCGAGTTCGCGTACAACGCCGCGATTGCTGCGAACCTCAACGCGCCCGTGCTGCTCGTCGTCCGGGGCAACGACAAGACGCCGGAAGGCGCCCGGCACCTCGTCGACAACGCCCTCGACGAGCTCACGCTCCACCACTGCGCCGCCGTCGGCGTCGTGGCGTCCCGCATCGCGCCCGATGCCCTCGACTCGTACAAGGCGGCGCTGGCCGGCATCAAGCTGCCGCTCGTCACCGCCATCCCGGAGCACAAGGTGCTGCCTGCCCCGACCGTACGGACCCAGTTCCGTGCCGTCGGCGCCACCATGATCCGCGGCAACCAGCAGCTCCTGGACCGGGAGTCCCAGGGCGTCATCGTGTGCGGCATGACGCTGCCGAACGTGCTCGACCGCCTCTTCCCCGAGGCGACCGTCGTCACCGCGTCGGACCGCATCGACCTCATCCCGGGCCTGCTGCTCGCCCACACGTCGGGCGCCTTCCCCCCGATGGCGGGCCTCGTGCTCGTCGGCGGCTACGACCTGCCGCCCAGCGTGCAGAAGCTCATCGACACCCTCAACTCCGACCTGCCCATCGCGACGACGACGACGGGGACGTTCACGACCTCGGAGAAGCTCTTCGGGCTCGAGGGCTCGGTCACCGACTCCGCCCGCAAGATCGAGATAGCCCGCGGCCTGTTCGGCGACAACGTCGACGCGGGAGCACTGATCGAGGCGATGCACGTGTCGCACGCCGAGGTGCGTACGCCGTTGATGTTCGAGTACCAGCTCATGCAGCGCGCGCGAGCCGACAAGCGCACGATCGTGCTGCCGGAGGGCACCGAGGACCGGATCCTGGAGTCGGCCGTGGTGCTGCTACGCCGCAACGTCGCCGACCTGATCCTGCTCGCGCCGGAGCACGTCGTGAACCAGCGCTCCGGCCACCTCGGCATCAACCTCGCCCGCGCGACGTGCATCGACCCCGCCGACCCGGAGCTGCGCGAGAAGTTCGCGCAGGAGTACGCGCGGCTGCGGGCCAAGAAGGGCGTCACCATCGAGCTGGCGCGCGAGAAGATGGGCGACCTCTCCTACTTCGGCACGATGATGGTCCACTTCGGCATGGCCGACGGGATGGTCTCGGGCTCGATCACGACGACCGCGAACACCATCCGCCCCTCGCTCGAGTTCATCAAGACGAAGCCGGGCACCTCGATCATCTCCAGCTCGTTCCTCATGTGCCTCCCGGACCGGGTCCTGGTCTTCGGCGACTGCGCCGTGAACCCCGACCCCACCGCGGAGCAGCTCGCCGACATCGCGATCTCGTCCGCGCAGACCGCCGTCGCGTTCGGGATCGAGCCGCGGATCGCGATGCTGTCGTACAGCACGGGCTCGTCCGGCTCCGGCGCGGACGTCGACAAGGTCCGCGAGGCGACGCGCCTCGTCAAGGAGCGGGCACCCGAGCTGCTGGTCGAGGGGCCCATCCAGTTCGACGCGGCCATGGACCCGAGCGTCGCGCGTACGAAGCTGCCCGACTCCCAGGTCGCCGGCAAGGCCACCGTCTTCGTGTTCCCCGACCTGAACACGGGCAACAACACGTACAAGGCCGTGCAGCGCACCGCCAACGCCGTCGCCATCGGCCCTGTGATGCAGGGCCTGAACCGGCCGGTCAACGACCTGTCGCGCGGCGCCACCGTCGACGACATCGTGAACACCGTCGCAATCACCGCGATCCAGGCCCAGGTCGTACCGGCCGGCACCCCGTCCCCGTTCGCCGAGCAGTAAGAAGAAGGTCCGCAACGTGCCAACACCCATCCTCGTCCTGAACTGCGGTTCGAGCTCGATCAAGTACCAGGTCATCGACGTCGAGGACGAGTCCCGCCTCGCGAGCGGGCTGGTCCAGAAGATCGGGCTGCCCGACACGAGCCTCGAGCACACAGTCGACGGCACGACTAACCGCATGGACCAGATGGTCGCGGACCACAAGCAGGCGCTGGAGCTCGTCGTGCGCGCGTTCGAGATGTACGGCCCCGCCCTCTCCGACGTGGTCGCCGTCGGCCACCGCGCCGTGCACGGGGGGCAGTCGTTCCGTGCGCCGGTCCGGATCGACGACGACGTCATCGAGAAGCTCAGCGAGCTCTCCCCGCTGGCGCCGCTGCACAACCCGCCGGCCATCGCCGGCATCGAGGCCGCCATGTCCACGCTGCCCGACGTGCCGCACGTGGCCGTCTTCGACACCGCGTTCTTCGCGACGCTGCCGGCCGAGGCGTACACGTACGCCATCGACGCGGAGATCGCCAAGAAGTACGCGGTCCGCAAGTACGGCTTCCACGGGACCAGCCACAAGTACGTGTCCGAGCGGGTCGCCGAGCTGCTGGAACGGCCGTACGACGAGGTCGACCAGATCGTGTGCCACCTCGGCAACGGCGCGTCGATCTCCGCGATCCGCGGGGGCGTCGCGGTTGACACCTCGATGGGCCTGACACCCCTCCAGGGCCTGGTCATGGGCACCCGGTCGGGCGACGTGGACCCGGGGCTGCACGCGTACCTCTCGCGGGAGGCAGGGATGTCGGTCGGCGAGATCGACCGCCTCCTCAACTCCCGCTCAGGCATCGCCGGTCTCACCGGAGGCTCGAGCGACTTCCGGGACCTGGGCACACGGGTCGAGGCCGGCGACTCGGCGGCCAAGCTGGCCTACGACGTGTACATCCACCGGCTGGTGAGCTACATCGGCTCGTACCTGGCCATCCTCGGCGGCATCGACGCGATCACGTTCACGGCGGGTGTGGGCGAGAACGACGACGCGGTCCGGGAGTCGGTGTGCGACCGGCTCGCACCACTCGGCTTCCTCCTCGACGACGAGGCGAACAGGATCCGCTCCAAGGAGCCGCGGCGCATCAGCCAGCCCGACTCGCCCGTACAGATCCTTGTCGTCCCGACCAACGAGGAGCTCGCCATGGCCCGGGAGACCCTCAAGGTCATCTCCGCCTGAGGACGACACGCTCCTGTCGGGGCGACTCGCGTTCCTGGCTCGCGTTGGGCCGGGGTGGTCGGTTCACCATGTTAAGTAGGTGTGTGGTCACTTCTCATGGCAGATACGCCATGTGAACATACGACTTACCCACTTAACATGGTGAACCGACCCCGGGCGCCATCACCCCGGGACACCCCTGTCAGCGAGCGCGCCGCTGCTGACGCAGCTCCTCGAGGCGCCGGCGCTCTCGGCCGGTCAGCGAGTCGAGACCCTGGGCCATGATCTTGTCGAGGAGCGCGTCCATCTCCTCGTCCTCACGGGCGGGGGGCTCCGGCGCCAGCCACGGGCCCTGGACCACGTTGCTCACCCCGGCGCCTGCGTACGGCTGGGTCGCCTGGCGGCGGCGCCGGCGGCGCTCACCTGGGGTGTACATCCGGCCCGGGATGAACCGGTACTGGCCGAGCAGTCCGGCGAGCTTGGCGATCACGGCGGCGAGGACGAGGCTGAGCACGAAGTGGAGCAGGCCGATCCAGTACCGTCCGCCGACGTACTGGAGCAGCGGGAGGATGACGATCACGAGCCCGAGGACCCACGCCGGGATGCCGAAGAAGAACGGCAT
This sequence comes from Actinomycetota bacterium, assembly GCA_016213595.1. Classification (GTDB taxonomy): domain Bacteria; phylum Actinomycetota; class Actinomycetes; order Propionibacteriales; family Propionibacteriaceae; genus Fen-668. The sequence continues at coordinate 3,598 of JACRAA010000416.1, forward strand.
CCGCGGGTTCTCGGCGATGAAGACCAGCACGACGATCATCGCGAGCGTCCCGAGCCCGCTCAGCAGCGGCGCGTTGACCCGGAACGCGAGGCCGAGCAGGACCGCCAGCACTGATCCGGAGACGATGATCGCGAGCAGCATCCACCCGAACCGGCCCTTGCCGATCTGCCGCTCGAGCTGGCGTCCGGTGAACCAGAACACGACGGCGTTCCAGAGAGTCCAGAAGCTGATGTCGCTCGCCAGCGGCCACGTGACGACCTGCCACACGAAGCCGTGCAGGACGAGGGCGGGCGAGAGGGCCAGGTACGCGACGAAGGTGGCCGAGATCGCGGACACGACCATCATGAGCACCGAGACAGCCGCGACGAAGTCACTGGTGCCCACGCCGTAGGACCTGACGTGGAACCAGGGCTTCTCCTGGTCCGAACCAGACAGCCAGCTCACGCGACCACCGTACCCACCCACGCCCGCTCCATCACAGTGGGCGGGCACTCCGGTTCCACTCGATGCTCCCGATTGTACGTTCCCCACAAGCCGGAAGCCGCCCGAGAGGGGCGATACAACAAACCGCGGAAGCACGTGGAGGGCGCTTCGACACCCGCTCTCGAAGTGCCGTAGCGTGACCGTCATGGCTCTCGCGCTGGTGACCGGAGGGACGGCCGGCATCGGCCACGCTTTCGCGGTCGAGCTGGCGGCCCGGGGCTGGGACCTGGTTCTCGTGGCCCGCGACGCAGCGCGTCTCACGACCGTCGCCGAGGATCTGAGGAGCAGGTACGGCGTCACAGCCGAGACGATCACCGCCGACCTCTCCGTACGGGAGGACGTCCTCCGCGTCGCCCAACGGCTCGAGGACCCGGAGTCGCCGGTCGAGATGCTCATCAACAACGCGGGCTTCGGCATCCACGCATCGTTGCTGGACAAGGACTTCTCCATCCAGGAGAAGGCCCTCGACGTCATGTGCCTCGCGGTGCTGATCCTGTCGGGTGCGGCGGGACGCAGCATGTCCGCCCGCGGCCACGGCTCGATCATCAACATCGGCTCGTCCTCGGGGATCATCACGACGGGCAACTACTCGGCCGTCAAGGCCTGGGTCAACACGTACACCGAAGGCCTCGCCAACGAGCTGCGCGGTACGGGCGTCATCGTCACGGCCGTCCTGCCCGGCTGGGTCCGGACCGAGTTCCACGAGCGCGCCGGCATCAACGCCTCGAAGCTGCCCGGTGTCGTGTGGCTCGAGGCGGACGACCTCGTCCGGGAGGCGCTCGACGACAACGAGCGCGGCAAGGTGCTGTCCGTCCCCAGCATGCGCTGGCGAACGGCGCTCTGGGTGGGACGGCACACGCCGCGGCCCGTCATCCGCTGGGTGTCCCGCAAGCTGTCCAACTCGAGGAAGAACCCGTAGATGGCCGAGGCCGATCGCGGGCGCTACCAGTCCGAAGTCTTCGCCGGGATCCGGTTCGTGTCCCAGGAGCTGCTGCTGCGCCCGTTCGTGTGGCGCGTCCTGAAGGTCAACATCCACGGCCTGGCGAACATCGAGAACCTCGATGCCCCGTTCGTCGTCGTCGCGAACCACTCGTCCCACCTCGACGCGCCCCTCGTCGTGGGCTCGCTGCCGCGCCGCCTGACGAAGTTCCTGGCCACGGGCGCGGCCGCAGACTACTTCTACGCGTCGAAGCTCAAGTCTCTGTCGACCGCCCTGGTGGCCAACACCTATCCCATCGAGCGCCGCGGGCTGCGGACCCGCAAGGGACTCTCCAAGCAGCTGCTGTCGGACGGCGTGCCGCTGCTGATCTTCCCCGAGGGGACGCGGTCGCGCACCGGCGCCATGGGCCCGTTCACCCCGGGCGTGGCCGCCCTGTGCATCTCGCACAACGCCCCCTGCGTGCCGATCGCCCTTGTGGGCGCGTTCGCTGCCTGGCCGTACGGGCAGGGCCACCTCCCCCGGGGACGCCCCGAGGTCCACGTCGTCATCGGCCACCCCCTCACGCCCGCGCCCGGCGAGATCGCCCGGCAGTTCAACGAGCGGATGCGCCGGACCGTGCAGCAGCTGCACGACTCCACCGCCAGGGCCTATGGACTACCGACCCTGGACGACTACGCTCGGGCAGTCTCGTTGCGGCAGGCGTCCGTGCCGTCCGCAGTGAGTCCAGTGACACCACCACACGCATCGGATGACGATGGCGGGAAGCCCGCCGGCAAGGACGACAGATGAGCGAGAACACGACCCGCCGCGTCGGACCACCCTCGGTGAAGCAGCAGAAGTGGTGGGGCTGGGGCTCGGAGGGGACCGAGTTCTCGTTCGCGGACAAGCCGAAGTTCGCCCCGTTCGTCATGGAGAAGATCGGCGTCGACGTGACGAAGCCGGCCCCTCGCGTCGCTGAGCTGTCGAGCTTCGACGTCGCCGCGTCCCAGCTCTCGGAGGGTCTCCGCGAGGCGCTCGTGTCGGCGCTCGGCGAGGACAACGTCGTCACGGACGACGAGTACCGCGTCATCCACGCGTTCGGCCGGGGCGTCCGTGACCTGGTCCGCGTGCGCCGGGGCCAGTTCGGGCGCCTGCCCGACGTCGTCGTCTACCCGGGCAGCGAGGACGATGTGGTCGCGGTCGTCGCGGCTGCGGTCGAGCACGACGCGGTCGTCATCCCGTACGGCGGTGGTTCCAACATCGTGGGTGCCCTCGAAGCCGTACCGACCGAGACCCGCCAGGTCGTCAGCATCGACATGGGCCGGATGAACCGCGTCCTCGAGATCGACGGCGCCTCGGGACTGGCCCGCATCCAGGCCGGCGTGCTCGGCCCGGACATGGAGGTCCAGCTCAACGCCAAGGGCTGGACGATGGGCCACTTCCCCGACTCGTTCGTGTGGTCGACGCTCGGCGGCTGGATCGCCACGCGCTCCACCGGGATGCAGTCCGACAAGTACGGCGACATCGCGGACATCACCCGCGGCCTGCGCATGGTCATGGACGGCCAGGTGCTCGTCCTGCGCCCGCTGCCCTCGTCCTCGTCGGGACCGTCCGTCCGCGAGATGGTGCTCGGCTCGGAGGGGCGTCTCGGCATCATCACCGAGGCGTGGGTGAACGTGCACCGGCTGCCTCCGGTACGCGAGATCCAGGCCTACTTCTTCCCCAACTACGACGCCGGCCTGCAGGCGATGCAGTGGATCATGGAGTCCGACGCGGCGCCGTCGATCACCCGGGTCATGGACGCCGACGAGACCGCGTTCTCGATGGCCAACGGCAAGAAGTCGAGCCGTATCTCCCACCTCATGAACCGCGCGGTGCAGGAGGTCATGACCCGCAAGGGCTGGGACCTCACGCAGATCGCGCTGGGGTTCGCGGGCTTCGAAGGGACCGCTGTCCATGTGCGGTACGAGAAGTCGCTGGTCTCGAAGATCGTCAGCCGGGCCGGCGGCATGAGCGTCGGCAAGGGGCCCGGCGCCCTCTACGACCAGAAGAAGTACGACGTCCCGTACATCCGCGACTTCCTCCTGGACAGGGGGATCCCCGCGGACGTGTCCGAGACGTCGACGCCGTGGTCGCTGCTGCGGGAGATGCACGACACGACCGTGGCCGCCGCCTACAAGGCGATGGAGGAGGCGGGCGTGCAGGGGTTCATCATGTGTCACCTGTCCCACAGCTACCACTCCGGCGCGTGCCAGTACTTCACGTTCGCGATCAACGACTCCAGCGAGCGCAACATGGAGTCGTACGACCTCGTGAAGCGGGCCATCCAGCAGTCGTTCATGGACCACGGCGGCACTGTCTCCCACCACCACGGCGTCGGCGAGGAGCACAGCCCTTGGCTGGACCAGGACATCTCTCCGGCGGGCGTCTTCATTCAGCGCAAGCTGTTCGACGGCGTGGACCCCGACCACCGCTTCAACCCGGGCAAGATCCTCCACGACGGGGCACCGGGCATCTCCAGCAACTCCGTACAGCCCGAGTAGCCGCGGAGGCGCGCAGGGAGGCTGCGCGACAGCGCGTGCGGCGGGGACGGGTGGAGGCGGTTCTCAGGAGGTCAGGCGGCGAGTGTCTGACCGGGCCGTAGCGCTTGGGGTCACCACGGCCCGGATCGCGACACTCTCCGCACCTCAGGCCCGGACGACGGCGCTTGGGGTCACCGTCTCCGTGACAGCGGTAGGCGTTGGGGCGCCTGTCACCTCTGTACCGAGACCTGTGCTGCGACGTCTTGGTCGAACGCTGTCACCAGCGGGACCGCAACGGCGAGCAGTGCGGCGAGGAGTCCGAGGATGAGCGTGGTCCGTGCAGCCGGGCCGGGAAGAGCTTCCCTCAGTGCCGCCAGAAGACTGCCGTTCGAAACCATCTCACCTCACCTCCTCGAGACGTGAGTTTTGCCTTGTGGGGCAGGGGACGGTGAGTTCGTGAGGGACTTCTCATGCTCTCTCAGGAACCTCCGTCCGTCCGCATGCCGGTAGATTCGCCCCGTGAACATCCGGGTCCAGCCGATCAGCGCCGCCGACCACCTCGGCCTCATTGCGGCCCGTGGGTCCGCGAGCTTCCTCCAGACACCGGCATGGGGGACGGTGAAGAGCGAGTGGCGCTCCGAGAGCCTGGGCTGGTACAACGGCGACGCGCTCATAGGCGCCGGGCTCGTCCTCTACCGGGACCTGCCCCGCATCGGACGCTCCCTCGCCTATCTTCCGGAGGGGCCGATCCTGGACTGGGCCTCCCCGGAGGTGATGCCGATGCTCGAGGCCCTCGTCTCGTACCTGTCGACCCGGGGGGCCTTCGCCGTACGGATCGGGCCGGCGATGGTGTGGCGGCGCTGGAGCGCCGAGTCCATCAAACGCGGGATCGCCGACGACGCCGTCACGCGCCTGTCCGACATCGAGCCGGACGGGATCGACCCAGCCGCCACGCGACTCCGCGGCCGCCTGCGTCACCGCGGCTGGCTCCCCCAGCACAGCGACGAGGGGTTCGCCGCCGGACAGCCGGAGTTCAACTTCCAGCTGCCCCTCGAAGGCCGTACGCAGGAACAGCTCCTCGCGGGCATGAACCAGCTGTGGCGGCGCAACATCAAGAAGGCGGACAAGGCGGGCGTCCAGGTGACGCAGGGCGGTCGGGACGACCTCGCCGCGTTCCACGCCCTGTACCTCGAGACGGCGGCTCGGGACGGCTTCCGGGGGCGGCCGCTGTCGTACTTCCAGACGATGTGGGACGCGCTGCGGGCTGAGGACCCTGACCGCATCCGGCTGTACCTCGCGCACCACGACGGCGACCTCGTCGCCGCCACGACCTGGGTACGTGTCGGGACGCACGCCTGGTACTCGTACGGCGCGTCCTCCAACGCCAAGCGCGACGTCCGCGGCTCCAACGCGGTCCAGTGGCGCATGATCACGGATGCACTGGATGCGGGGGCGCATGTGTACGACCTGCGCGGCATCACCGAGGGCCTGGCGGCCGACGACCCGGAGATCGGGCTCATCCAGTTCAAGGTGGGCACCGGAGGCGAGGCGGTCCAGTACCTCGGCGAGTGGGACCTGCCCATCAACCGCGCCCTGTACGCGGCGTTCCGCGCGTACCTCGACCGGTCGCGTTACCTGAGTGCCGCCAAGAGCCTGCTGCGGCTGCCCACCCGCGGTGTCCGGATGGTCCGGCGGAGGTTTGTCGACCGCACCGCGCCGACAGCGCCCCTGCCCCCGGAGGGCGTGGGGCAGCCGACGGCAGGCGGAGACGGGGAGGCCTGAGATGAGTGTGGTCCTGCGCGTACCGGCGGCCGACTGGCGCGCCCACCAGCGTCGCGTCCTCGCGGCGACACCCGGCCTTGTGCCCGTCGCGAAGGGGAACGGGTACGGCTTCGGGCTGGCCCGGTTGGCGACCGAGGCGGCGGCGCTGGGCGTCGACACGCTGGCCGTGGGCACGCCCTCGGAGGTGGACGCGGTACGCGACGTGTTCGACGGGCAGGTCGTCGTCCTGCAGCCGTGGCGGCCGGGCGAGCCGGGGGCCGAGGAGCTGCTCTCCGACGAGCGCGTCGTCCACACGGTGTCGCGGGTCTCCGACCTCGCGCACCTGGCGGCGAGCGGCCTGCGCCCACGCGTGCTGCTCGAGCTGCTCACGTCGATGAAGCGCCACGGAATGCGCGTGGACGAGCTGCCGGCGGTACGGAAGGTGCTGGCCGAGGACGGCGTCGATGTCGTCGGCTGGACCATCCACCTGCCGATGCCTGCGGCGACCGGCGGCAATGCCGCGGAGGCGGAACGGCTCGCGAAGGCCGGTCTCGCGGTCCGTACCGGCCGGGTGTGGTTCAGCCACCTGACGGGGGCGGACCACGACCGGCTGCGGGCGACGCTGTACACGGAGACCCGGGTGCGAGTGGGTACGGAGCTGTGGCTCGGCGGGTCCGTACGGCGCCGTACGAGCGCGACGGTCCTGGACGTGCACCCGGTGAAGCGTGGCGAGAAGGTCGGCTACTGGCAACGCTCGATGCCGGGGGACGGCCACGTCGTGGTCGTCAGCGGCGGTACCGCGCACGGGATCGCGCTGGAGGCGCCCACGTCAGCCGCCACTGGCCGGCAGCGCCTCATCTCCGCCGTCAACGGCTCGGTGGAGGCGCTCGGCTGGGCGCGGAGCCCGTTCACGATCGCCGGCAAGAAGCGCTGGTTCGTCGAGCCGCCGCACATGCAGGCCTCGATGGTGTACGTGCCGGGCTCGAAGGGGATCCCGGCGGTCGGCGACGAGGTCCCCGTGGAGCTGCGCCTCACCACCGCGACCGTCGACTCGGTCGTCCTGGAGGACTGAGCGCGCCGGCTCAGACGCGGGCGTCCCCCGCCAGGCTCAGCCGACGACGATCAGGACCGCGTGCTTCTCAGCAGCCGAGGTGAGGTAGAACCTCCGCAGCTTCTCGAAGGCCGGCACGACCTTCTTCTCGAGCACGTCGGGCTCGTCCCAGATCGGCGGGTAGACGCTGGCATCGAGCATCTGGTCGATGTCGAACGCCTCTCGGACGTCGTCGGCCGTCACCGGACCGAGAGCCGCCGCGATCCTCTCGACGGCGGTGGCGTCCAGGAGCCGTACGGGATGGCCCGGCTGGCTCGGCAGCTCCGTACCGCCCAGGATCGCGTCCTCGGCCCCGCTCGGGATGTCTTCGCCGGCGGCCAGAAGCCACTTCAGCCCGTGCCAGGTGGTCTTGAGCTCTATGTGCTGCTTACCCGGCACGGCTGCGAGCGTCGTCGCTGCAGTCGGGTCGGCGACCAGCTGGGCGCGCTCCTCGTCGGTGAGGCTGCGGGCCACCCAGGGCATGGGCATAGGTCCTACTTCCAGAGGGTGGCGAGGCTGAACGCGGCTGCGATCAAGCCCATGGCGATGAGGATGTTCCAGTTGCCCCAGTCCCTCATGAGGGGGACCATTCCGCCGGCGATGTAGTAGACGACGAGCCACGCGACGCCCAGGAGACCTACGGTGATGAACAGCGGTGGAACCCAGGCGCGTTGCCCGGGCATGATCGTACGGCGCTGCTTGACCTGGCGATCCTCGGCGAGACTCTGGGCTCTCTTGAGCCTCCGCTTCTCGTCCGCAGCCTTCCTCGTCCTGGACTCCGGCACGCCGCACCTACCTTCCTGTCCGCACTAGGGTAGTCAATGCCGCCCCGTCGAGCAGCATCGACGCCACCGAGGGACCCCCGGCCTGGGAGGAGACGCATGCCCCGCAGCCCAGCAGCAGCTGTCCGGCGAGCTGTGGTCCGGGCTCTCGTCAAGGCCCGCGCCGCCCGTGGTACGGCCGCGAGCAGGCTCCTCACGGTCGTCGTCATCGCCCTCGCCGGGGTCATGATGGCCTCGGCCGCCGTCGCAGCCCGGGGGCAGGACCTGAGGCCGAACCGGAACACCGACGTCATCGAGCTCGTACGAGCCCAGGCCGCGCGCAACGTGGACCTCGCCCGGCAGGTGGGGGCACTGCGCGCAGAGGTCGACAAGCTGTCCACCCAGCAAGGCGGAAGCGTGGTCGACACGTCCGGACAGGCGGAGGCCGGTGCCCTGACCGCGGTGAAGGGACCTGCCGTGTCGGTGACCCTGACCGACGCGCCGACGAACGTGACCCCGGTCGGCGTCGCCGAGGAGCTGCTCATCGTGCACCAGCAGGACATCCAGGCCGTCGTCAACGCGATATGGGAGGGCGGCGCCGAAGCCATGACCATCCAGGGACAGCGGGTCACGTCGCGCACCGGCATCAAGTGCGTCGGCAACAGCGTGCTGCTGCACGGCGTGCCGTACGCGCCCCCGTACGTCCTCGTCGCGATCGGCAACCAGAAGGGGATCGAAGAGGCGTTGGCGTCGTCCGCCTACCTCGACGCGTACCGGCAGTACCGCGACAGGTACGGGCTCGGCTATGCCGAGAAGCGTGTCGCGGACGTCACCCTGCCGGGCTACACCGGCGCCATCGACCTCGGCTACGCGAAGCCCTCCGCACGGTAGGACGCCCGGAGGTAGGCCGCGGACGCGGAGGTGGGCGGGACACAGGTAGGCCGGAGAGCCCCGGTAGGCCGGCAGCCGGGACCGAGAGTGTCGCCCAGGGCCTCGCTGCCGCTGGTCGGTTTACCACGTTAACCCGGTCAACGTGATGTTCTCACGGCAGATTTGCCATGTGAACGTCCCAATCACCCACTTAACATGGTGAACCGCGGACGCATGAACCGCAGACGCATGAACCGCAGACGCATGGCCCGGGACGCGTAGGCCGGGAGGCGGAGAGGACTACTGGACGGCCATCAGCGGGGCTAGGCCGCGGCCGCGCTCCACGGCCTCCGTGTCGCCGCACTCGGCGAGCCACGTGGCGAGCATCTGGTAGCCGCCTTCGGTGAGCACGGACTCCGGGTGGAACTGGACGGACTCGACCGGCAGCCACCGGTGGCGGACGCCCATGATCACGCCGTCCTCGGTCCACGCCGTGACGTCCAGGTCGCCGGGGAGGGACTCGGGCAGGATCGCCAACGAGTGGTACCTGGTGGCTCGCAACGGCGACGGCAGCCCGGCGAACACGCCCGTACCGTTGTGGAAGACCGGCGAGGTCTTGCCGTGACGCAGCTCGGGTGCCCGGTCGACGACACCGCCGTACGCGACGCCCATGGACTGGAGCCCGAGGCACACGCCGAAGATCGGCAGCTTGCCCCCGTACCGCCTCACGAGGTCGATGCAGACACCCGCCCGCTCCGGCGTGCCAGGGCCCGGCGACAGCAGGATGCCGTCGAACCCCGCCACCCAGTCCTGGCCCGCGAACCTCGCGTCGTCGTTGCGCCACACCTCGACCTCGGCCCCGAGCTGGCCCAGGTACTGGACGAGGTTGTAGACGAACGAGTCGTAGTTGTCGACCACCAGGATCCGCGTCATGGGGTCATTCTCGCGCGGTGCGGAGACCGCCGCCGCGACGGTCCACGGGGGCGCGCGATGCCAGCCCTGGCCCGTCAGGTCTTCGACGGCGTCGACGACGGGTTGGGCGTGGTGGAGGCCGACGCGGAGGCGCTCGGCGTGGCGGAGGGCGCCGTCGCGACGTAGATCGTCACCGGCTTCGTACGGTCGGCGAGGGTGTTGGGCACCGGGTCGGTGTTGATGACCGTCCCCGCCTGCTGGTTCGTCGTCACGACGGTCTTCACCACCACGTTGTTGAAGCCCGCCTCCTTCGCCCGCTGGGTGGCGGTGGCCTGGTCGAGACCGATGAGGTACGGGAACGGTGACTGTCCCGTCGCGTACGTCACAGTGATCGGCGTGTTCGCGGCCGCGTCTGCGCCCTCGGCGGGGTTGATGGAGATGACGGTGTTGGCGGTGGAGCTCGGCGGGTCCGAGGTGGCCGGGACGAGTGTCACCTTCGTGAAGCCCGCCTTGACGAGGGCGGTGTTGACCGCGTCCTTGTTCTGGCCGGTGAGGCCCGTAGGGATCTTGAGCTTCGCCGGACCGATGTTGACCGTGATCGTGACGTCAGAGCCTTGCGGGATCTGTACGCCCTGGGTCGGGTTCTGGTCGACGACGGTGTTGACGGTCGCGTCGTCGGCTGCCTGCACCGTCTTCACGACGGCGTGCAGCTTCGCGGCTGTCAGGGTGTCGGTGGCGTTCTTCTGGGTCATGCTCAGCACCTGTGGCACGGGCACCTGCGGCACCACGGGTGTCTTCGAGTTCCACCAGACGCCGAAGCCGATCAGCGCGGCGACGAGGACCAGCCCGATGACGAGGGCGGCGATGAGGCCGCCGCGGTTCCGGCGCCGGCGAGGCACAGCCACGGGCGACTCGGGAGAGGCGGGGAAAGCCCGCTGGGGCATCGTTGACGCGGTCACCGGGCTGATGACGCCGCCGACCGCCGGTGCGAGCGCGGTGGCAGCGAGGGGCGCCTCCGCAAGCGCCGTCATCGGCAGGTGGGCCGTGGGCGACACGCCCGCGAGGAGGCGGCCGATGTCGTCGCGCATCTCCTTCGCCGACTGGTACCGCTTGTCCGGGTCCTTCTCGAGGGCCTTGAGCGTGATCGCGTCCATCTCGGGCGTGATGACGCTGTCGAGCAGCGACGGCCGTACCGGCAGCTCACGGACGTGCTGGTAGGCGACACTCACCGGCGAGTCCCCCTTGAACGGCGGCTCCCCCACGAGCAGCTCGTACAGGAGGCAGCCCGCGGCGTACACGTCGGAGCGACTGTCGACCGTCTCGCCGCGCGCCTGCTCGGGCGACAGGTACTGAGCCGTGCCGATGACCGCCGCCGTCTGCGTCATGGACGCGGACGTGTCGGCGACGGCGCGCGCGATGCCGAAGTCCATGACCTTGACCTGGCCGGTCGACGTGAGCATGACGTTGGCCGGCTTGATGTCGCGGTGGATGATGCCCGCCTGGTGGCTGTACTGCAGCGCGTCGAGCACGCCCATCTCCATCTCGAGCGCACGCTCGGGAAGGATCTTGCGGCCCTCGCGGAGCAGGTCGCGCAGCGTGTGGCCGACGACGAGCTCCATGACGATGTACGGGACGTGGACGTCCGACGCGGGGTCCAGCTGCTCCCCGGTGTCGTAGACGCTGACGATGTTGGGGTGGTTCAGCCCAGCCGCGGCCTGTGCCTCACGACGGAAGCGCGCCTGGAAGGTGGAGTCGCCGGCGAGGTCGATGCGGAGCATCTTGATCGCCACGGGACGACTGAGCCGGGTGTCCAGCGCCTGTCGCACCTCGGCCATCCCGCCTCGACCGAGAACCGGCCCCAGCTGATAGCGGCCGCCCAGCAGCGTTCCCTGCTCGGCTGTCACCATGACCCTCCCACGACGCGTGCTCGACTGTTCAGTCCCGGCACATTGTGTCCATTCAACATGAGAGCGGGCTGAATGCTCTCGTCAGGGCCCCTCAAGATTGGGTTACGGCGTCCCTGGAGCCTCATCGCGACGCCTGGATGACTGCCTTGGCGATCGGTCCTGCGAGCGCTCCACCCGCGATGTCGTTCCGCTCCACGTTAGCGTCCTCGATGAAGACGGCGACCGCGATGTCCGGGTTCTTGGCGAACGAGACGAACCAGGCGTACGGGTTCTTCGTGGGGTCGGTCTGGGCCGTACCGGTCTTGCCGCCGACAACGACGCCCGGAAGCTGCGCCTTCGTGCCGGTCCCCTTCTGGACCACGTTCACCATCATCTGCTGCAGTGCCTGGGCCGACGCGGTCGACATCGTCGGCTTGCCGTCGGGGCCGTGGCGGTACAGCACGCGCAGGTCAGCGCTGCGCACCTCGCTGACGAGGTACGGCGTCTTGAGTACGCCGTTGTTGCAGATCGCGGCGGCCACCATCGCCATCTGCAGGGGGCTCGCCGCGACGTCGTACTGCCCGATCGCGCTGAGCATCGTCTGCGCCGCGTCGAGCTTCGCCGGGAACTGGCTCTTGGCCGCGTTGACGTCGGTCATGGGCGTCGAGTCGAAGCCGAACTTCTCCGCCTGGGCACGGATCTTCTCTGCTCCCAGGGTCGCCCCCAGGTTGGCGAACGCTGTGTTGCAGGACAGCTGCAGCGCCTGGTCCATCGTCTGCTGCGTGTTGCCGCAGTTGGACTCGTTGCCGAGCACGCTCGAGGAGTTGGGCAGGGTGAGCTGGCTGGGGGTGTTCACGAGGGTGTCCGGAGTCATCCCGTTCTCGAGGGCCGCGGCGGCGGTGACCAGCTTGAACGTGGACCCCGGCGGGTAGATCTCGCGGGTGCTGCGGTCCGACAGCGGCTTGCCCGGGTCGGCGTTCAGGGTGGTCCAGGCCGACCGGGCGGCGGCGAGGTCATGGGTCGCGAGCTTGTTCGGGTCGTACGTCGGCGTCGACACCATGGCGAGGATCGCGCCGGTCGTCGGGTCGATCGCGACGACCGCCCCCTTCTTCGTCCCGAGCTGCTGCGTCGCGACCTGCTGGAGCTTGGCGTTGATCGTCGTCTGGATCGTCGCTCCCACGGGGGTGGCGCCGGTGAACAGGTCGACCAGCCGGTCCACGGTCTGGCTGGACGCGGTGCCCGCCAGCTCCGTCGAGTACTTCGCCTCCAGGCCGGAGCGGCCGAAGTCGTACGCGTACCAGCCGGTCACGGTCGCGTACAGGCTCCCCTGAGGGTACGAGCGCTGGTACCGGAAGCGGTCCTTGATGGGGGTTGTCGTCGCGATCTGGGTGTCGCCGGCGAGGATCGCGCCACGGTTCTGGGCGAACTCGGCGTCGAGGACGCGCCGGTTGCGGTCGTCGGCGGACAGCGAGCCCTGACGCCAGAGCTGGACGATGCTCACGTTGACGAGGAGCGCGAGGAACAGGATCGACGCGACCAGGGCTGTACGACGGATCGGGGAGTTCACTGTCCCTCCTCGGGCTGGAACCGCTGGGACTGCTGGGGCGGCTGGGATGGGTTCGGCGGGGCGTCCGGCAGCCGGAACGGCGCTGTCGCCTCCATCTCGTCCTCGGGGACGACCACGGTCTGGGCCGACGGCGCCCCCTGTTCCTCCTCCACGGCTGACGGGGTCGCCGCCGTGCGCGGGGCGGACCGCCGCAGCTGGGGGACGGAGATGACCTGCGTCGCGTCGGCCGACAGCGAGGCGACGTCAGCCTCGCTCTCGCGCACGACCGCCGGCCGGCGGGCATCGTTGCTGACGACGAGCATCACCGCGACGACGAGCCAGTTCGCCACCATGGACGAGCCACCCTGGGACATGAACGGCGTGGTCAGACCGGTGAGCGGCAGCAGCCGGGTGACCCCGCCGATGATGGCGAACACCTGCAGCGCGAAGACGAGCGACAAGCCGGCCGAGAGGAGCTTGCCGAACGGCTGCGTACAGCTCAGCGCGGTCCGCAGGCCACGGGCGACGATGATCCCGTACACGAGGATGACGGCGACGAGGCCGACGATGCCCAGCTCCTCGCCGATGGCCGCAGTGATGAAGTCGCTCTTCGCGAGAGGGGTCAGGCCAGGCCGCCCCAGCCCCCACCCCCGGCCCAGCAGGCCGCCGTACGCGAACCCGAACTGGGCCTGGATGACCTGGTAGTTCTTGTCGTAGTCGCTGAAGGGGTGGAGCCAGGAGCTGACCCGCACACCCACGTACGCGAACTTCTGGTAGGCGAACCAGCCGCCGGCCGCGAACAGCAGCGCACCGAGAACGACCCAGCTCCCTCGTCCCGTGGCGACGTAGACCATCGCGACGAAGAGGCCGAAGAACAGCATCGAGGTGCCGAGGTCCTTCTGGTAGATGAGGACGAGCAGGCTCGCCACCCACATCACCGCGATCGGGCCGAGGTCGCGCGCCCGCGGCAGCGTGAAGCCCAGAACGCGCGGGCCGGCCATCGCGAGAACGTCCTTGGTGTCGGCCAGGTAGCCCGCGAAGGCGAGGCTCAGCACGAGCTTCGCCACCTCTGCCGGCTGGAAGCTGTAGCCGAGGAGGCGGATCCAGATGCGGGAGCCGTTGAGCTCGACGCCGAGCGGGGACAGCGGCAGGAGCAGCAGCACGAGACCGGCGAGGAACAGCACGTACGGGAAGCGGCGCAGGAGGCGGTAGTCCTTGACGAGGAAGACCAGGGCGACCGCGGTGACGATGCCGAGCAGGAGCCAGACGAACTGCGTCTCGGCGTCATGTCGTGCGGGCTCGGCGATGAGGTCGATGCGATGGATCATCCCCAGGCCGACGCCCACCAGCAGGAACGTCGCGGGGAGAAGGACCGGGTCGGCGTGCGGGAGGCGCCAGCGGACCAGGACGTAGGTGGCAAGGCCGACGCCGAACCAGGCCAGGAACACGACCGGCCAGCCCGACGGCAACCGCCCGTCGATGTCCAGGTGGGTCAGCACGTACCCGGCCGCGCCGATGACCTGCGCGAGGACGAGCAGGAGCAGGCCGATGACCGGCCTCCTCCTGTGGACGACGGCGTCGCCCGTGCTTACAGCCGTGGCGGACACGTCAGCACTCGTCGGGCGCGCTCGGGGTCGGTACGGTCGTCGGGCTCGCCGCGGGCACGGTCCCGGACGAGGGCTGGGGGGAGGCGGACGTACTGGCCATCGTCGTGTCGGCCGACGTGCTCGTGGTCCCGCTCGACGACGGCGTCGCGCTGGCCGTCGGCGTGGGGCTCTGCGTCGGCGTGGGGCTCTGCGTCGCCTGGGCACGGGCGAGTCGCTGGGCGACGCACTGCTGCGCGCGCGAGCGCAGCTCGTCGGCCGCGAGGTTGGCCGCCTCCAGCCCGCCCTCGCGAACGGTGATGCCCGCACGTACCTTCTCCTGGTACGCCGGGGGCAGGTCGCTCATCTGGATGCCCGTGTTCTCGACGAGCCTGTTGGTCGACAGGCCGAGAAGGCTGCCCTGGACGCCCTGGTAGATGCCGACCTGGGCACCCGTCGGGGCGACGAGGAACTGGGTCATCGCATAGGCGTACGTGCCGTAGGCGGCCGCGCCGACCACGACGAGGACGGCCAGGATGGCGCCCCACAGGCCCAGCCGGCGGCGCTTCCCGACCGTCTCCGGCTCGTACCGCCCGCTCTCCTTGGCGGCTGCGAGGGCCGGTACGGCCGCGGGGACGATGTGGCCGTCGGCGCTGCCCGTGTGTCTCACCGGAGCGTCGTCCAGCTCTGCCGACGGGGAGAGGAGCGCGGGGATCTCGCGGGTGACGGCAGCGCCGAGGACGAGGCCACGAGGAGCGGTACGGGTCGTGGCCGGTACGGCCGCTGCGACCCCGTCCTCGTCACCGCCCTCGACGACATCCGAGACGATGATGGTGATGTTGTCGAGACCCCCGCCGTCGTGCGCCGCCTCGACGAGGTCGGTGAGCACGAGGTCGAGGTCCTCCCCCGCGAGAGCGTCGTCGATGACGTCGTCGGTCACGAGACCGCACAGGCCGTCCGAGCAGAACATGATGCGGTCACCCGCCTGCAGCGTCACCATCTCGAGGTCGGGCTCGGAGATGGGCTGGCCGTTGAGCACGCGCAGCAGCAGCGAGCGGTGAGGGTGGACGTGCGACTCGTCCTCCGTGATCCGGCCCTCGTCGATGAGCGACTGCACCCAGGAGTGGTCGTGGGTCAGGCGGGTGAGCTCGCCGTTGCGGCGCAGGTACCCCCGAGAGTCGCCGATGTGGGCGACGCCCAGCTGTCGCCCGTCGAAGAGTGCACCGCATACGGTCGTGCCCATCCCGTCGAGCGACGGGTCGTCGGCGACGAGGTCCGCGATCCTGTCGTTGGCCTTCTGGAGCGCGTCCCTGAGCACGGCGAGCATCTCGCTGCCCTCGTGGTGCCCGTCAGCCTTCTGGAGCTCGGTGATGGCCACGGTGGAGGCCAGGTCGCCAGCGGCGGCGCCGCCCATCCCGTCCGCGACGACCACCATCGTCGGCGACGCATACCCCGAGTCCTGGTTGTTCTTCCTGACCAGTCCGATCTCGGAGTGTGCGACCGTGCGCAAGGTGAGCGGCATCAGGTCTCCAGCCTCATCTGGGTTCGCCCGATCCTAAGGCTGTCCGCGGTCGTGACCACAGTCGGGCTCGTGACTCTCACTTCGTTGACGAAGGTTCCGTTGGTCGAGCCCAGGTCGGTGAGCACCCACTCCCCACCGGCCCGACGGGCCAGGGAGGCATGGTCACCGGAGACGTAGTCGTCGTCGAGGATGAGGGCGCAGTCGGGGGCGCGGCCGATGCGGAACTCGTCGACCAGCGCGAGCCGAGTCCCCGCCTGGGGCCCGTTGTCGATCGCCAGGACCCGGGGCTGGCCGCGCCTCTGCCTGCCGGACCGCGCCGTCACCGCCGGCTTCGTCGCGCGCCCGCCCGAGGTGGCCGGTTCGGGACGGAACAGGTCTGTACGGATGACGTTCGCGACGATCAGCACGAACAGCCACAGCACTGCGAGGAACGCCACCTTGAGCAGCGTGACGATGAGATCCGCCATGTGGTCAGAGCCTCAGCTGGCCGCGGGCGCGTGGACGAGCAACCGGGTCGAGCCGATGTCGATGCGCGTGCCGTCGGTGACGTCCGCCTCGCGGACCTTGCGGCCGTCGACCGTGATGCCGTTGGTCGAGCCGAGGTCGACGATGCGGATGGTCTGGAGCTCTCCGGTGCCGTTCACGATGATCTGGGCGTGCCTGCGCGAGATGCCCGGGTCGTTGATGCGCAGGTCCGCCTCCGTACCGCGCCCGATGACCAGGCCGGGCGGGTTGAGCGGGTGACGCACGCCGTTCACCTCGAGGACGAGTGCGGCGCGCCGTACCTGCGTGCTCGAGGGCTCCTGGCCGGGGGTGACGAGGGCGACGGCGTCGGAGGTGACGACGAAACGGCCGGTGGGCAGGTCCTTGCGCTCCTCGTAGTGGATCGCGATCGGCCCGTTGAACACGTAGCCGCGCTGGGACGCGTAGTCGCGGAGCTCTGTGACGATCTCGTCGTTCAGCGTGCGCGAGTACGGGAAGAGCCGGGCGTAGTCCTGCACCGAGAGCCCGACCAGGAAGTCGTTCGGCACGAGCCGCTTGTCACGGCTGAGCAGCTGCGCCTCGCTGTCGAGCTCCTTGAGGAGCCGCGCCGTGATCTCCACCGGCTGGACGTCGCCGCGGAAGGCACGAGCGAAGACCGCGCTCACAGCGCCCTCGATCTTCTTCTCGACGTTGCCGATGAAACCCACGAGCGCCTCCTTCCTCCTGTATGGCAGTGGTCGGACCGGGTGCTGACGCCCCGATGCTATCCAGTCTGCCTGTCCAGACCTCTTTCCCGCGCCCCGGCGCGGCCTTTCGGCGTTCCTCACGCCCGGCCCGACGGCCAGGGCGGAGCCCACGGTACAGTCGGCCCCGGTACGCGATGAGAGAGGTCCCGATGCCTGCACAGTCGAGAGAGCATTCGTCCGCCGAGCCCGGTTCGGGCGAGTCCCTCGACCGCCACGGCTCCCCGGTGACGCCCGCCGACCACGACCTGCTCGACGAGGACAGCCTGCTCGAGGAGCAGCCGTACGCCTCGCTCGAGGAGGAGCTCGTCACGTACGCGAACCCCGAGGACGACGTCGAGGGCCCCGGCTCCTGGTAGCCGGCTCCCCCGGTCGTCAG
>JACRAA010000419.1 GCA_016213595.1 Actinomycetota bacterium
GGCGACGCGCCCGACACCATCGAGGCGTACGCCAAGCAGCAGCTGCGATGGGCGACCGGGGGCTTTGAGATCCTCTTCACGAGCAACCCCCTCGTGAGCCGCCGGAAGCTGACGCTCGACCAGCGCCTCATGTACTTCGTCACTGCGACGCACTACCTCACGGGCATCGCCCCGGGGCTGCTGCTTCTCGTGCCCGTGCTGGAGATCTTCTTCGACCTGCGGCCGGTGTCCCTGAACGTCGGGCCCGGGGAGTGGGTCCTCGCGTACGTCGGCTTCTACGGCCTTCAGGTCGTCCTCGCCTTCTTCACGCTCGGCTCGTTCCGGTTCGAGGTCCTCCTGCTGGCGGCGAGCTCGTTCCCCATCTACATGAAGGCGTTCATGAACGTCATCATCGGACGCGACACTGCGTGGAGCGTGACGGGAGCATCGAAGAAGGCGGTCTCCCCGTTCAACTTCATCCAGGTGCAGGTCGTGACGTTCGTCGTCCTCGTCGCGACGACGGCCGTGGGGATCTGGCGGGACATCCTGAACGCACAGGTCGCCGTTGCCACGATCTGGGCGGGCCTCAACGCGGTCGTCCTGGGGGCGTTCCTGCTCGTGGCAGCCGCAGAGGGACGCAGACTGCGCCGAGGGGTGAAGGGGGCACGTGCCATCGACGCGAAGAGCATCGCCATCGGTGAGCTCCTCGCTGCACCGGAGCCACGGTCGACCCCGTACACGCTCGTCCTCGCTGTCCTCCGGGGGCAGCAGCAGGGCCGAGACCTGTTCGACCTCGAAGCCGTACGCACGACCATGGAGGCCGCATCATGACCTGGACCAACCGACTCCGGCTCTGGCTGAGCGTCATGCTCAGCCTGGTCCTCATCTTCCTGCTGGTGATCCTGTTCAACCAGCGGCAGCACCTGATCCAGAGCACGTCGGCGACCATCATCGCTCCGCGCGTGCAGGTCGCCTCGAACTACGGAGGCATCGTCCTCAAGCAGTACGTGACGGTGGGGCAGCACGTCAGCGTGGGTGACAAGCTCTTCGACGTGAGCAGTGTCAGCCTCCAGCAGGACATCGCGAACCACGTGAAGGTCGCCTCGTCGGATGCGCTGGTGATCGACCCCACAAAGGGGACGCTGACGTACAGAGCCACGACGTCCGGCGCGGTGACCGAGGTGGAGGCTCAGGAGGGCAGCTACCTCAGCCCCACTCAGCCGCTCGCGACGATCACCGGTGACGCGAGCCGTATCGTCGAGGCGCAGTTCCTGCTGACACCTCGCGAGTACGCCCTCATGGACAAGGGTGCCACTGTGACGCTGACCCTGCCCGACACCTCGTCCGTCACGGGTGCCGTCGACAGCGCCCTCGTCCAGACGAAGGACGGACAGGCGATCGTGACGGCACGCATCATCAGCCAGGCGCTCGACAACCGGAACCTGCAGCTGCTGGCCACCGACGGGGCCCCCGTCCGTGCGGCACTGCGCCTCCGTGACGAGGGGATCCTCGCGGGACCAACCGATGCCATGCGCGAGCTGCTCCACAAGGCCGGGCTCTGACGCCTGACGAGCCCGTCCGCCCGACCAGACACGTCGTGAAGGGAGCATTCCCGATGACCACACCACGCATGAGCCGACGCACCCTGCTCGGAGCGACCGGAGGAGGCGCCGTGGCGCTCGGCCTCGGCGGGCTCGCAGCCTGCTCGCCCAAGAGCCGCCAGGCCCCCGTCGGCGCCGCACCCTCGACAGCGCTCGACCGAGACGCGGTCGCGCCCCTCGTCGCCGCGATGACCACCAGGACGCTCAAGACCCTGTCCATGCCCAGGCTGGCCGAGGGACTGACGCCCCCCACCAACCACTGGTTCAGCGGGCTGGTGTTCGGCGACAAGCCCCAGCCGGTGTTCCCCCTTCCCGTCGGGTTCGGGCTCACCTCGTCCGGCTTCGAGCTCTGGCTGCCGAAGGTCGTCGTCAGCGACAAGACGATCGGCGGGGAGCAGGGCCCGAGGCTGACGATGTCCGTCGACGGCGCCAAGGGGGCTGTGGTGTCCGCGTACGACGACACGTCCGTCGTCGTCCAGCTCAGGGACTCCGCCGGCGCAGGCGTCCTCGAGCTGCGCCTCGTCCAGGGCTCGCCGACGCTGGCGCTCAAGGCGCTGAAGGACGCGACGCTGACCGCCTCCGCCGGTACGTTCTCGGCCGCCGGCACTGCCTGGCAGGCGACGGTGGGCGAGACCGTGTTCGGGGTGACGGGCGACGTCACCGTGGCGGACACGAGCGTCAAGGTCGCGTCCGGTCGTACAGCCACCTTCTTCGTCCCGCCCAAGGGAGTGGGGGTGGCTGACCTCGCAGCCAAGGTCAAGGCCGTGACGGGCACCTCCGTCACGTACGAGGTCGGCTCGTCCGAGGTGACGACCACAGTCCACTACGCGCCGGGTCCGGCCCTGGTCGTGGCGATGCCCCATCACCAGAGCAGCCTCGTCTCTCCTGGCGGCCCCCTTGGTTCGTACGAGAGCGTCTTCGGGCCGCTCGCGCTGTACGCGACCGACTCCCTCACCTGGCGCGCGAAACGCTGGGACATCCGCACCGCCCTCGACCTCTCGAAGCTCAACGCCGACGAGAGGAGCCGGCTGTCGAAGCAGGTGACCGCCGACGTGGCCTCCTCGAAGCCGTACCCCCAGGACACGTACTTCGGCGGGAAGTCGCTGTACCGGGACGCCCAGCTCCTGGAGATCGCGAAGGCGGTCGGGGCGAACGACGCGGCGAAGACGGTCAAGGACCGGCTGACGGCCGCGCTGCAGCGCTGGACCGAGCCCAAGGGCGCCGACGCGCGGGGGACGGAGTGCTTCGTCTACGACGCGACGTACCGCGGCATGGTCGGGCTTCAGGCCTCGTTCGGGTCGGACGAGTACAACGACCACCACTTCCACTACGGCTACTTCCTGTACGCGGCCGGCGTTCTGTGCGCCGACGACCCGGCTCTGACCACGCAGCTCGCGCCTGTGATGGACCTGCTCGCAGCAGACATTGCCTCGCCCACGGACACCGGCTACTTCCCGCAGCGGCGAACGTTCGACGCGTACGCCTCACACTCGTGGGCCTCGGGGACGTCACCCTTCGCCGACGGCAACAACCAGGAGTCCACGGCCGAGGCGGCCCACGCCTGGGCCGGACTCGCCTTGTGGGCGAGGGCCCGGGGCAACGCCGGGCTCGAGCAGGAGGCGATCTGGATGCACTCCTTGGAGGCGCAGACGGCGCTCGCGTACTGGCTGGCACCGGACATGTCCGCGTTCTCCGGGTTCCATCACTCGATCATCGGCATCGGATGGGGGGCCAAGCGCGACTACGCGACATGGTTCTCGGCGGACCCGGCGGCCGTGCTCATGATCCAGGTCCTGCCGGCGAGCCCGAGTGCCGGCTACCTCGGAGCGGCACCTGACCGGGTGGGGGCCGCGGTGGCGGAGGCCGTGGGCTCGGGCGACTACGCCAAGCAGTACGGCGACTACTGCCTTCTGTACTCGTCGCTCGCGGGTGGGGACGCCGTCAAGAAGGCACTCGACCGTGCCCCATCCGTCGCCGGCCACATCGACGACGGGTCCTCCATGTCCTACCTGCTCGCATACCTCATGACCCGCTAGGTCCCTCGCGCTTTCGCGTGCCTCTCCTACCTCAGGTCGGCGCCAGGTCGCCGTTCTGCTGCTCGGCGCGCACGGCAGCAGCGGTATGCGGACGTCTGGACGCGCGGTGCGGCGAAAGCCGCGATCCCGTACGGTGACGCTCGTGACGAGCACTCGTACGGGCGTGATCGCCTACCAGGGTGAGCGCGGCGCGAACTCGGACGCGGCCTGCCACGAGAAGTTCCCGGCGATGACCCCGCTGCCGTGCGCGACGTTCGAGGACGCCTTCGAGGCCGTGACCTCGGGCCAGGCGGACCTCGCGATGATCCCCGTCGAGAACAACATCGCCGGGCGCGTCGCCGACATCCACCGCCTGCTGCCCGACTCGGGGCTGTACATCGTCGACGAGCACTTCCTGCCGATCCACTTCCACCTCGCCGCCGTGCGCGGGGCGAGGATCGCGGACATCCGGACGGTGCGCAGCCACATCCACGCCCTCGCCCAGTGCCGGCGGGCCATCCGCGAGCACGGGTGGTCGCCGCAGATCGCGGACGACACGGCCGGTTCAGCGCGCGAGGTCGCGGAGCGCGGGGACCGTACGGTCGCGTCCCTCTGCCCGCCGCGGGCGGCGTCGATCTACGGCCTTGACGTGCTCGCGAAGAACGTCGAGGACGAGCACCACAACACCACGCGGTTCGTCGTGCTGGCCCCGGAGCCGGCGACGTACGAGCCGGGGTCTGGTCCGATGATCACCAGCTTCGTGTTCCAGGTACGCAACGTGCCCGCGGCGCTGTACAAGGCGCTCGGCGGTTTCGCCACCAACGGGGTCAACATGACCAAGCTGGAGAGCTACCAGCTCGGTGGGGGCTTCTTCGCCACCCGCTTCTACGCCGACGTCGAGGGGCACCCCGACGACCCCGCCCTCTCGGTCGCCCTCGAGGAGCTGGCCTTCTTCTGTGTCCACCTGCGCATCATCGGTACGTACCCGGCGAGCGGCTTCCGGACGACGATCGCCGAGGCGCTCAGCAACCGGATCCTCCGCCCGAACGTCCCGGGCGGGGACGACTAGCTCCCGCTCGACCTGTGGGCGCCTCCGGGGAGGTCGTGGCAGAGTACGTCCATCCTGCGTGAGGAGCGTCGATGGCGAAGCTGATCTCCACCTTGTTCATCTCGGCCGACGGGGTCGCGGAGATCGACCCTGCCTGGCACTTCCCGTACTTCGACGAGAACATGGGCCGCGCGGTCGGGGAGGACTACGCCGCCGCGAACGTGCTGCTGCTGGGGCGGGTCACGTACGACAGCTTCGCCGGTGCCTGGCCCGACCGCGAGACCGCGGGCGAGGCCGATGCGGAGATGGCGAAGAACCTGGGCGACATGCGCAAGATCGTCGTCTCGAGGCAGGCCTTGGGCTTCACGTGGCGCAACTCGGAGCAGCTCGCCGGGGACCTCGTCGAGGCAGTGACCGCGCTGAAGGCCGAGCCCGGGGTCCGAGGCGTCCTCATCCCCGGCTCGATCTCGGTCGTCCAGCAGCTGCTGGCGGCCGGGCTGCTCGACGAGCTGCGCCTGCTCATCCACCCCGTCGCCGCCCGACGGGGCCGGAAGCTGTTCGACGAGGGGGAGGTCCCGTACCACTTCACCCTGGTCCAGTCGGAGGCCTTCCCGACGGGTGTGATGCGCGTGCTGTACGAGTGGGCCGGCCCGCCGAGGCCGGTGGGCTACGAGGACGTGAAGGGGCTGTCAACCTCGCCGTAGGCGGGGGCTAGCGCGAGGTCCGGTCGCGGGCTGCCGAGGCGACGTCGAAAGGCCAGTTCGTGCGCCGACACGCCGTACCGACCGCGCGTGTCGTGGCCTTTCGACTCTGA
>JACRAA010000421.1 GCA_016213595.1 Actinomycetota bacterium
AGTCGCCGTGCGCGGTGTCCGAGATGTAGATCCGGCCCGCCAGCAGCACGCGGTCCTCCAGCACCACGGACTCGCTGGCTGTGATGTGCACGTAGTCGTTGATCTGGACGTCGTCCCCGATGCTCAGGACGACCCCCTGGCCCGACGTCGGGTACGCCTCGAACCGGCACCCGCGACCGCACGTCATGCGGCTGCCCAGTCGGATGTGCCTGCGCCCACGGAGGTCGATGGGGAAGAAGATGAACGTCGCCGGCCGGTAGAAGGCCTTGGTGCGCAGGAAGCCGGCGCCCAGGCCCAGGATCCGTACCAGCCCGTAGTCCTTGAGCTGGCGGAGCCTGCTGCCGGTGCTCACGAGTTCGTCGCGTACGAGGTCGCGTAGCGGCCCGCGAGCAGGCGGGCGATGGCCACCGGCCACAGCCGCTCGTACAGCCTGAGGTCCTCGGCGTACCGGCGCCCGTCCCGGACGCCTGCGGTCGTCTGGGTCCCCCGGTGGATCCGGTGGTGCTGCAGGACGTCGCGCAGGTACGTGAACCGTCCCGGCTTGTCGGTCATCCTGAGCCAGGCCTCCCAGTCCAGGGACATGGCGTAGGCCTCGTCGAACAGCTGCCAGCCCCCCAGCTGCCGGAGGTTGTACGTCACGGCCGGGGAGCAGACCGGGTTGCCGAAGCGCAGGATCAGCCGCCGCCCGAACCGGGACCCGATCGACGTGCGCAGGCGGAACGGCCACAGCAGGGCGCGCTTGACGCGCAGCGTACGGTTCGGGGCGCGCACACCGCCCGTCTCGTCGATCTCGACGTAGTTCGTGAAGACGATCTGAGAGTCGGGGTACCTGTCGAAGGCCTCGATCACCGACCGGGCGTAGTCGGGGTCGTACCGGTCGTCCTGGTCGACGAGGGTGACGTAGGGGGTGGCGGCCTTCGACAGGGCGAACTGCCAGTCGCCCACGATGCCGGCCTTGCCGGTGTTGACGTGGAGGGGGATCCCGTTCCGCTCGGCGATGTCGCGGATGCGTTCGTTGGGCGTCGACGTCGTGACGTACACGTCGCTCTGGCCGGCCGCCCGCAGTACCGAGGCGACGGCCTCCTCCAGGTACGGGGCGTCCTTGTAGGCCATCACAGCGAAGGAATGACGATGGCTCACAGCACGCCCTTTCTGGTCCACAGCCGCCCCTTCGGTCCTCGGCAGTCCGTCATCCTAGCGGCCGCACGTCGGCTGGCAGGGACCCCATCCCCTCCATGGAAGCAGGTCACCCGATCCAAGCAGGTCAGCGCCTCGGCGGGGGGATCTTCTTCTTGCCGAGCCCGGCCTCGGCCTTGGCCTCCTCGAGCTGGCGCTTCTGCTCCTCCTGGGCCGCCGCCATGTCGGTCATGTTCACCGAGCCGCGGAGGATGAAGAACGAGATGCACGCGATGATGATGCTGATCCAGTAGGACCAGCCGAACAGGAGCGGCAACGAGACGAGCGCGACGATGTCGACGCCCTTGATGAGGTTGCCGATCATGCCGGGCGGCATCGCCCCGAAGCCGCCCATCTGCATCATCGGCTTGTTGTAGTCCGGCGGCTTCGCAGTCACCCACCGGACCGCTCCGAGGAGGCCCGCGAGACCGGTGACACCGGCGTGGATCGTGGCATCGGCACCGCTGAGGTGGGCCGAGCCTGATCCCAGTCCCAGGAACGCCGGTGTGACCGCGACGACCCACGCCAGGGCGGCGACCGCCGGTACCACCATGGCCGCCGTGCGGACCTGAGCCGTGGAGAAGGGGAACGCCCTGGCCAGCCCGCCGGTACGGGACAGCACCCGCATCATCCCGAGCAGCGGGACGAGCGCGGTGAGGAGCACGAGGCCCGAGATGACGGGGCTGAGGACACCGAGCCCGAGGGCACCGACGGCGTACGGGACGACGACGCTCAGGAGCAGCAGGATGAGCTGCTTGGGGAACCGGACCAGCCGTTGCGCGTCCCGGTACACGAGCGCAGCCAGCCCGGTGCCGTGACCCTTCGTGGGCCGGACATGACCACGGGCGATCGCGTCCCTCTCGACGAGGATGTCGCGCATCAGGCTCATGTCGAGCGCGTACATGGCGCCCTGCATGCCTGCCACCAGCGAGCCCCCGGACACGAGCCGGGCGCGGCGGATCTCGTCGAGCCGCAGGATCGCGACCGCGCCCGCGCCGACGAGGAGCAGGGCGCCCGCGACGGACACGACGAGGTCGAAGCGGTTCTCGCTGGACGCGAAGATGCCGGCGTCGGGAAGCCAGCCGGCGGCGACCGCGACGACGGTCAGGAGCGCCGCCAGGCCGACGAGCCCCACGAGCCACTGCAGCGTACGGACCACCCACGTACGGTCGGCCGTCTGCTCCTCGGCAGCCACCGCTGTGAGACCTCCGGCGCCGAGGCCGGCGGCGACTGCCCAGCCGACGACACCTGCCCAGGTCGAGCCGCTGAGTGCCGCGACCAGGCCCCCGAACAGGGCGGCCACCACGATGGCACCGGCGAGCACGGCGATGAGCCGGCCCCACAGGATGCGGGCGCGCTTGATGGGC
>JACRAA010000414.1 GCA_016213595.1 Actinomycetota bacterium
GCCCGATGGCCCATGATCTCCGTGAGGATGATGCGGTGGTGGCTGTGGGCCGTTGAGTGGAGGCGGTCAATCGCATCGGTCGCGATCTCCATCGCCGTCGCGAAGCCGAAGGAGGTGTCCGTACCGGCGATGTCGTTGTCGATCGTCTTCGGCAGGGTCACGACGTTGAGTCCCGCCTGGGACAGGCGGAGGGCGTTCTTCGCCGTACCGCCGCCGCCCAGCATGACCACGGCGTCGAGCTTGAGCTTCTCGCAGTTCTCGAGCACGGTCTCGCGCATGTCGCGGACCTCGCCGTCGATCATCATCTTGTGGACCTTGTCGCGGCTCGTGCCGAGCACGGTCCCGCCGATGGTGAGGATCCCCGACAGGGCGCGACCGTCCAGCGGCACGGTCCGGTTCTCCACGAGCCCCCGGATGCCGTCACGGAAGCCGATCAGCTCCATCCCGTGGTGGCCGATGGCCGCCTTGCCGAAACCGCGGATCGCCGCGTTCAGGCCCGGGCTGTCACCTCCGGCCGTGAGGATTCCCACGCGCTTGGCCATGTGCCGCCTCCCTTGGAAGAGGCCATCAGGCTATCGGCGAAGCCCCGTCTCCGGCAGGTCTGCCGCTGCGAGCGTCACGTCGACGGTGTGCCGGGCGCGGCCCACGTGGCGGGGCCACCAGAACGCGTCTCCCAGTAGGAGGGCCAGCGCCGGGACGAGCACGGTCCGCACGACGAGGGTGTCGAGCAGGACGCCCAGGCAGATGATGACCCCGATCTGCGCCAGCGCCACGAGCGGCAGCACGCCGAGCACGGCGAACACCGCCGCGAGGAGCACCCCAGCGCTCGTGATCACGCCGCCGGTCGCCGCCAGCGACCGGATCATCGCCTCCCGCGCGCCGTGCTCCCGAGCCTCCTCGACCGCCCGCGCGACGAGGAAGATGTTGTAGTCGACACCCAGCGCCACGAGGAACACGAATGCCAGCAGCGGCGTCGAGTCGTCCAGGCTCGTGAAGCCGATGACCTTCGTGAACAGGAGCCACGAGAGCCCGAGGCTCGACACGTACGTGACCAGCACCGTCCCCACGAGCACCAGCGGCGCGACGAACGACCGGAGCAGGACGGTCAGGGCGAGCAGGACGAGCCCGAGGATGAGCGGCAGGATGAGGGCGCGGTCCCGCGCTGACGCCTCGGCGGTGTCCAGCGCTCGCGCCTCCGTACCTCCCACATGAGTCTCGGGCAGCCCCGCCACCGCCGTCCGGAGGTCACGGATCGCCTGCTGCGAGTCGGCCGACGAGGGGGTCGTGCGCAGCGTGACGACCAGCTCCGTGACGCCGCCGCCCGTCGCCCCGGGCCGTACGGAGTCCACCGCGGCAACGGTCGTGATGGCCTTCGTCACGGACGCCGGGTCACCCGTGGTGTACACGCGGGTCGGGTCCACGCTGCCCGCGCTGAAGCTCTGCGCGACGCGCTCCCCCGCGGTGATCGCCTCGGGGGTGCGGATGAACTGCTGCGACTGGGTCAGCCCGGTCTTCAGGCCCAGCACCGGCAGGGCGCAGGCAACCAGCACCACGAGCGTCGCCGCCGCGAACAGCGCCGGACGCCTCGCGACGCCGTCCCCGATCCGACGCCACAGCGACCGCTTCTCCGTGAGCCCGGCATCAGCGGGCCGCGGGACGCGCGGCCAGAAGATCCATCGCCCGAAGCACACGAGCGCGGCGGGCAGGACGACCATGACGAACGTCGCGGCCACGACGACGCCGACGGCACAGGCCAGGCCGAGCCCTCGCGTCGACGGGACCAGCGAGAGCACGATCGACAGCAGGCCCACGAACACGGTCACCGCGCTGCTCGTGACCGTCTCGACCGTCCGTCGCCACGCCCGCGCCATCGCCTGCCGCCGGTCGTCCGTACGCCGCAGCTCGTCCCGGTAGCGCGAGATGAGGAGCAGCGCATAGTCCGTACCGGCGCCGAAGACGAGGACCGACAGGATGCCCGTCGTCGACTGGTCGAACGCCATGCCCAGCCCGGTGAGGACGTGCGTCGCCGCCGAGCCGGCGACCTGGTCGGCGAGGCCGACGACCGTCAGCGGGATGAGCCACAGGACGGGGCTGCGGTACGTGACGATGAGCAGGAGCGCGACGACGAGCGCCGTCGTGCCGAGGAGACGGAAGTTGGCGCCGTCGAACACCTTGGCGAGGTCGGCGATGATCCCGGCCGGCCCGGTGACCTGGGCCGACAGCCCCACCGGGCGCCCCTCGGCCAGCAGACTGCGAATCTCCGTCACCGTGTCACGGGCCGTCACCGTGGCGGTGCCGGCGACCGTCAGTGTCGCCACCGCGGCCGTCCCGTCCTTCGAGGGCACGAGCGGTCCGCCCACCGAGACCCCGGGCAGGGAGCCGGATGCCGTCAGCCTCCCCTTCGCGTACGAGAGGTCGTCGGCGGTGAGCTTGTCGGTACGGCTGAACACCACGACCGCCGCCAGCGAGTCGGTGCCCGGCAGGGACTGGGCGAGCTGTACTGCTGCACGCGAGT
Source organism: Actinomycetota bacterium (assembly GCA_016213595.1). Classification (GTDB taxonomy): domain Bacteria; phylum Actinomycetota; class Actinomycetes; order Propionibacteriales; family Propionibacteriaceae; genus Fen-668. The sequence goes on from JACRAA010000414.1 coordinate 2,516, forward strand.
CCGAGCCGTTCGGGTAGCCGTCCGTCGGATGGGCGTCATGCGTGGCCACGCCGACGAGACCGATGACGAGCCCGGAGCCGAGCACGGCGATGAGGGCGATGACGACCGACCAGACACGGGAGGTGAGGGTTCGCGCGACAGCATGCATGTTCGATAGGATCTCTCAGTCGGTAACTCACTAGATTGCTAAGTAGGTGAGTCATATTAGCCAGGCATCCGGTCCCTGGGCAAGCAGGCCCACCACGCCGAGGACGGCACCCGCCCTGGATGGCGAGGTGCCGGGCCTTCGTCAGTCCGACACGCTGCAGCTGATCCTCGAGCTCACCACCGTGTCCGCGCAGCTCCCCCATGTCGTGGCGCGCCGTACGGGCCTGAGCGAGTCGGAGCTCCACTCCCTGCGCCGTCTGATCGCCGGTCCGCTGGGCCCGAACGACCTCGCGCGCGAGCTCGGCGTCACATCCGCCGCGTCCTCGGGAATCGTCGACCGCCTCGAGTCCCGAGGCCACGTCACCCGCCAGCCCCACCCCACGGACAGGCGCCGTACGGTCGTCGCGATCAGCGACTCAGGCCGCGCCGAGGTCCTCGCGCAGCTGCGCCCGATGTTCGAAGCGCTCGTCGCGGCCGACTCCCGGCTCGGCGACGACCACCGGGCCACCGTGGACGCCTACCTGCGCGACATCATCGCTGCCGTGCGCGCCATGCTCTGATCAGAGCATCTTCTCGATCGTGTTGAGGTTGTGCGTCGTCGTCAGCGCCTTGAACCGGCTGCCGGACGTGGACTTGGAGAACGGGGTGTCGAGCGTGCTGCCCTTGGGACAGCGCCAGTAGACGACGCGCCCCTTCGCCGCAACCTGCTCCATGTCGCCCACCGGGCCGCGGCCCAGCTCGGAGGCGGTCGGCGAGGAGTCGCAGATCACGACGTACCGATGATGGTCGTCGTCGGTGGCGAACGGGTAGTCGTCGACGATGTGCGCGAGCTCGTCGCGGGAGAACACCTGGACGTGAGCCTCGTAGGAGAAGGCCTCGCTCAGCGCAGCCTCGACGGCCGCCTGCAGCGCCTCGGGCGACAGGTCGGACACGCAGGTGACGTTGCCGGAGGCGACGTACGTCCTCACCTCGTCGAGCCCCAGGTCCCCCAGGACCCGCTTCAGCTCCGCCGAGGTCACCTTGATGCCGCCCACGTTGACGCCCCTCAGGAAGATCGCATAGCGCATGGGCCTGACCGTACGGCGTCGAGGGGACGGGAGGCCACTAGCCGGCGGCTACGCTCGACGCGTGCGAAACCTCCTGCTGCGCTGGCTCGGCCTGCTGGTATTCGTCGTCGTCCTCGCAGGCGTCTTCGTACGGCTCGGCGAGTGGCAGCTGCATCGGCTCGAGCAGCGCAAGGAGGCCAACGCGGTCGTCGTCGACCACGAGAACAAACCCGTCATCCCCCTGTCGCAGCGCGGCTACGGGACGGTCCTGGACAGCGACCAGTGGCAGCGGGTCACCGTGACGGGCACGTTCGACGCGGCCCACCAGCTCGAGGTGCGGTACCGGTCGAACAACGGCCCCACGGGTACCGAAGCCGTCGTGCCGTTGCGGACCACGGACGGCCGGGTCGTGCTCGTTGACCGCGGGTTCATCGTCCGCGGGTCCGGCGAGGCCCCCCCGGAGAGCCTGCCCGCTCCCCCATCGGGCACGGTCACGGTCGTCGGCCATCTGAGGCGCAGCGAGAACGGCTCGACCGAGGCCGTCACCCCTGCCCTCGGCGCCGTACGACTGATCAACGGCCCCGCGATCGGCAGATGGCTCGGTACGGACGTGCTCGACGGCTACATCGGGCTGCTGCAGGTCACTCCGCCCCAGGACGGTCCGTTCGTCCCCGTCGCCACGCCCACGCTCGACGAGGGGCCCCACTTCTGGTACGCCGTGCAGTGGTTCATGTTCACCGGCATCGCGCTCACCGGGCTCGTGGTCTTCATCCGGGGCGACATCATCGCCCGGCGCAAGCTCAAGGCCGCGGCAGCGGCCGTCGCGGCGGAGGAGACGACCTCCTCGGCGGAGCGTCTCCCCGCTCACGAGCAGAGGTGAGCCTCCAGGCCGCCGCAGGCCTGCTGACCTGCCCGCTGTGTCGTGGGCTGCTGGAGCTGGGCCCGACGACCGCCCGCTGTCCCGCGGGCCACAGCTTCGACGTCGCCCGGCAGGGCTACCTCAACCTCCTGGCAGGTCCGCAGCCGAGGAACGCCGACAGCGCGACGATGCTCCAGGCGCGGAGCCGGGTGCTGGGCGGCCTGTACGTGGACGTGGTGGCGCTCGTCGCACGGACCGTCGCGGCGACCGGCGCCAGGGCCGTGGTGGATGCCGGTGCGGGCACCGGGCAGTACCTGGCCGCCGTGCTGGACGCGCTCCCCGACGCGGTCGGGATCGCCAGCGACGTCTCCGTGGCGGCCTCGCGGCGCGCTGCCGCCGCCCACCCGCGCCTCGCCTCCATCACCGCGGACACCTGGCGCGGCCTGCCTCTCCGCGACGGTGCTGTCGATGCCCTGACCTGCATCTTCGCGCCGCGCAACATGTCTGACTTCTCCCGCCTGCTCGCTCCGGGCGGGCGGCTCGTCGTCGTGACGCCCGAGCCGGGCCACCTGCGTACGCTGCGAGCGAGCTACGGCCTGCTCGACCTCGACAGAGACAAGGACCTCCGCCTCGAACAGTCCCTGGACGGCCTGTTCGAGCCGGTCACCTCCGAGCGGCTCACCCGTACCGTCGACGCGAGCGCCGACCAGGTCGCGGACGTCATCGCCATGGGTCCCAACGCGTTCCACGGCGCTCCCGTCACCGGAGCCGGTCGCGTCGAGATCGACGTGACGTGCCGCACGTACCGCCGACTAGGACCGGACTCCGAGAGCGCCGACGACCTGCCACACCGCGAAGGCCACGAGGACGAGCGCGGACCCAGTGTTGACGCGGTGCCGCCAGACCTCGCCGAAGCGAGTCCTGGTCGCGGCCACCACGGTCGCCAGGAACAGCCACCAGGACGCTGAGCCGACGAAGACCCCGGCAACCATGGTCACCGGCGACACGGGGCCGCCCACACCGGCGGCGAGGACCCCGAAGACGGCGATGAACGAGATGACCGTCGCAGGGTTGGCGAGCGTGAGAAGGATCGCCCCGCCGAAGGCGGCCCAGGTTCCACCGCCGGCCCGAACCGGCTCCTGAGCACCGACGGGAGACCGCCACGTCCGCCACGCGAGCGCCAGCAGCAGGACCGCCCCGCCGACGGCGAGTGGGATGCGCGCGGACGTCAGAGCCTGCACGAGCCAGGTGACGCCGAGAGCGCCGACTGTGCCGTACGTCGCGTCGGCGACTGCGGCGCCCAGCCCCGTCGCCAGGCCCGTCCAGAACCCTCGCTGGATCGTGCGCTGGATCGTCAGGAGACCGATGGGTCCGACCGGCGCGGCGATGGACAGCCCCACAACGAGGGCCTTCCAGAACACGACCGCGTCGACCATGCGTCGCAGCGTACGGACTCCCGGCGCCGCCCTCCGCCGATTATCCGGAAGGGGCTATCCGGAGGGGACTGTCCCGAGGGGACTGTCCCGAGGGGAGTATCCCGAGGGGACTATCCCGAGGGGACTATCCGGACACCTCCGAGAGGGGCTCGCGCGACTGGTGGGCGAACTGGGCCGCGTACAGCTCGGCGTAGAGGCCGCCCGCAGCCAGGAGCCCCTCGTGCGTGCCGCGCTGTACGATCCGGCCGTCGTCGACGACGAGGATCTCGTCGGCGTTGCGGATCGTCGAGAGGCGATGGGCGACGACGATGGCGGTACGTCCCTTCATCGTCTCGTCGAGCGCGCGCTGTACGGCCACCTCGGACTCGGTGTCGAGGTGGGCGGTCGCCTCGTCGAGCACGACGATGGACGGGGCCTTGAGGAGCAGCCGGGCGATCGCGAAGCGCTGGCGCTCGCCGCCCGAGAGCCGGTACCCCCGCTCCCCCACGACTGTCGACAGGCCATCCGGAAGACGCCGGACGAGGTCGGCGACCTGCGCGTCGGTGAGCGCGCGCCACAGCTCCTCGTCGGTCGCCCCCGGCTTCGCGTACCGCAGGTTGGCGGCGATGGTGTCGTGGAACAGGTGGGCGTCCTGGGTCACGTAGCCGACACGGCTGCGCAGTGACTCGAGCCGGAGCTCCCGGACGTCGTCGCCTCCGACGAGCACGCTCCCGCTCGTCGTGTCGTACAGCCGTGCCACGAGGTGGGTGATCGTCGTCTTCCCGGCGCCGGACGGCCCGACGAGCGCCACGGTCGTGCCGGGGGTGACGGCGAACGAGACCCCGCGGAGCACCGGCTGGTTGGCCGACTCGACGATGCCCACGGCGGGCTCGAGTGACGGCAGCGAGACCCTGGCCGCATCGGGGTACGTGAAGTGGACGTCACGGAACTCGACCGACGCCACGGGCGATGCGTCGTGTGCGTCCGGCCGGTCGGCGATCGCCGGCGCGAGGTCCAGCACCTCGAACACCCGGTCGAAGCTCACCAGGGCACTCATCACGTCGATCCGGACGTTCGTGAGCTGGATCAACGGTCCGTACAGCCGCAGCAGCAGCCCTGCGAGCGCTGTGAGCGTACCGACCGTGAGGCGGCCGACGATGGCGAGCCAGCCCCCGGCGCCGTAGACGAGTGCCACCGCGAGCGCGGACACGAGCGTGACGGAGGTCATGAAGAACCGGCCGACCATCGCGATCCTCACGCCGATGCGCTGGACGGCGCCGGCGGTGGTCGCGAACTGCGTGTGCTCGTCCGCCGTGCGGCCGAACAGCTTGACGAGCAGGGCCCCCGAGACGCTGAAGCGCTCCGTCATGGCGCCCGACAGCTCGCCGTTGAGCTGCTGCGCGGTCCGGGTGAGGTCCGCGAGCCGCGTCCCGACGAGTCGCGCCGGGATGAGGAAGACGGGCAGCAGGACGAGGGCCGCGAGCGTCAGCTGCCACGACAGGGCGAGCATCGCGACCAGCGTGACGGCCAGGCCGACGACGTTCGAGACGACGGTCGACAGCGTCGACGTGAACGCCTGCTGGGCTCCGAGCACGTCGGACTGGAGGCGCGACGTGAGCTTGCCGGTGTGCGTACGGGAGAAGAAGGCCAGTGGCTGTCCGGTGACGTGGTCGAAGACCTGCGTCCGCAGCCGGAAGATGAGGCCCTCGCCGATCTGCGCCGAGTACCAGCGCTGGACGAGTGTGATCCCCGCGTCCACGACGGCCACCACAGCGACCGCACCGGCGAGCTCGACGACGAGAGCACGGTTCCCGGCGAGGACGCCGCGGTCCACGATCCGCTGCAGCAGCAGCGGTGGCACGACGCCGGCGACGGCGTCGACGACGACGCACACGAGGAAGACGCCGATCGCCCAGCGGAAGTCGCGCCCGTACGCGAGGACGCGACGCACGAGGTGCGCCGACAAGGGCGTCGCGACGACGTCGGGGTCCCGGGAGAGGCGGCCCATCATGCGCAGCCCGCCGGTACCCATGCTCACTGCGTCAGACCTGTCACGGGAGGGTGGCCCAGAGCGCCGCCGAGGCGGTGCTGACGGTGTCGACGGGCTGGATGCCGGAGCCTGTGACGATGAGGGCTCCCTTGTCGAGCGGCATCGCGCAGGACGCGATCTTGGAGGACCCGGAGGCGACCGTGCCGCAGATGCCCGGCCCGGTGACAGTGGCCCCGACGTACACGCGGGAGACCGTGGCGGCGTCGGCCAGCGCGGTGACGACCACGGTGAGGGTGTCCTTCGCGTCGTTCGGGTTGACGTAGACGACCTGCTGCTCACCCGTGCCTGTGGTGGTGCTCGCCTGGTAGGCACCGAACGTGGCGGGGAGCTTGAGGGTCGCCAGGGTCTTCGGCGAGACCGTGGGTGTCGGCGCGCTGCTGGTAGGGCTGGCTGAGCCCCCCGACGTCGCGGAGGCGCTGGCCGACGGCGAACCCGACGGGGAGCCCGACACGGACGCGGACGAGCTGGCCGACGGCAGGGCGGCCGGGAGGGGCGGGGCGGTGTGAGCGCACCCCGCGAGTACGGCCGCGCTCGCGGCGGCAAGGGACAGGGCTCGGCGCATGGGTCTCCTCGAAGGTTCCCGCCCATGGTGCCACTCGGATCCGCAAGACCCCAGGAGCGACCCGGCGGGCTAGTCCCCTTCGCCGAGCAGCAGAGCGCGCACCTGCGGAAGGTCCAGCAGCTCCCGGGTGTCGGGCACGAACGGCCACGACGGGTCCAGCAGCCGTTCGTACAGCCTGCTCGGCGTCTCCCACCACCCGTCGGTCACCTCGCCGTCCGCGAAGCGCACCGGACCGTCCCAGGTCGTCACGTACGCATGGGCCAGGTACGTGGTGTCCGGACCGATGTACCAGCGCCGGACGAGCGGGGTGAGGGTCACCCCTACGATCCCCAGCTCCTCGCCGAGCTCACGCAGCGCAGCCTCGTCGGGCTCCTCTCCGCGCTGCAGCACCCCGCCGGCCGCACAGTCGTGGCGCCCGGGCCAGATGTCCTTGTCGTCCGCGCGGCGGTGCACGTACAGCTCCCCGCTCGGTCTGCGGACGAGGACGGCCGTTGCTCCGTGCGGCAGGTTCTCGGCTCGCATCCGGGCCCGAGGTACAGCGCCGATGACCCGCCCGTCAGCGTCATCCGGGTCGAAGAGGGCGACCATCTCTGTCACGGCCCGATCGTACGGCCCGGGTCCCGTGCAGGGTCAGGCGAGCGTCACGAGGTCCGCGTACTCGGGAGACCAGAGGTCCTCGACCCCGTCCGGCAGGAGCAGGACGCGGTCCGGCTCGAGGGCGTGCACGGCACCCTCGTCGTGGGTGACGAGCACGATGGCGCCCGGGTAGCTGTTGATCGCCGCCAGCACCTCGGCGCGGGACGCGGGGTCGAGGTTGTTCGTCGGCTCGTCGAGGAGCAGCACGTTCGCGCTGCTCACGACGAGCTTCGCGAGCGCGAGTCTGGTCTTCTCGCCACCCGAGAGGACTCCCGCGGGCTTCTCCACGTCGTCGCCGGTGAACAGGAACGAGCCGAGCACGTTCCGTACCTGCGTCTCGTTGAGGTGCGGCGACGCCGTCATCATGTTCTCGAGGACGGTGCGGGACGTGTCCAGCGTCTCGTGCTCCTGCGCGTAGTAGCCGAGCTTCAGCCCGTGCCCCGCGTGCACCTGACCGGTGTCCGGCTCCTCCACGCCGCCGAGCAGCCTCAGCAGCGTCGTCTTCCCGGCGCCGTTGAGCCCGAGCACCACGACCTTCGAGCCGCGGTCGATGACGAGGTCGACGTCCGTGAAGACCTCGAGCGACCCGTACGACTTGCTCAGCTCGGTGGCCGACAGCGGGGTCTTGCCACACGGCGCTGGCTCGGGGAGCCTGATGTGGGCGACCTTGTCGCCCCTGCGCTCACCCTCGATACCCGCCAGGAGACGTTCGGCGCGCTTGGCCATGTTCTGGGCGGCCACCGCCTTCGTCGCCTTCGCCCGCATCTTGTCGGCCTGCTCCATGAGCTGGTCTGCCTTGCGCTGGGCGTTCGCGCGCTCCCGCTTGCGCCGCTTCTCGTCGGTCTCGCGCTGCGTCAGGTACGACTTCCAGCCCATCGCGTACTGGTCGAGCTGGGACCGGTTCGCGTCCAGGTGGAACACCTTCGTGCAGACCGCCTCGAGCAGGCCGGTGTCGTGGGAGATCACGACGATGCCGCCGGGGTAGTCCTTCAGGAAGCCGCGCAGCCAGGTCACGGAGTCGGCGTCGAGGTGGTTGGTGGGCTCGTCCAGGAGGAGCGTGTCCGCGCCCGAGAACAGGATCCGGGCCAGCTCGACCCGACGACGCTGGCCGCCGGACAGCGTACGGATCTGCTGGGTCAGGACGCGCTCCGGCAGCCCGAGGTTGGCGGCGATGCGGGCGGCCTCGGCCTCCGACGCGTACCCTCCGGCCGCCATGAGCTCGTTCTCAGCCCGCGAGTACGCGGCCATCGCCCGCTCACGCTCGTCGTCGCTGTCCGCCGTCGCCATCTGCTCCGAGTAGCGCTCCAGGCGCACGAGCACGCCGTCCAGGCCGCGCGCGGAGAGGATGCGGTCACGGGTCGTCAGCTCGACGTCGCCCGTACGGGGGTCCTGCGGCAGGTACCCGATCGTCCCGGTGCGGCTGACCGTCCCGGCAGCGGGCAGAGCCTCGCCGGCGAGGATCTTCGTCAGGGTCGTCTTCCCGGCACCGTTGCGCCCGACGAGGCCGATCGTGTCGCCGGGGTTCACCGGGAACGACACAGGGCTGAGCAGGAGCCGCGCGCCTGCCCGCACCTCGACATTCGTCACCGTGAGCACGAGGGACCATTCTTCCAGGCGCAGCGCCGTCGCCGAACCACGTTTCACGGCACGCCGACGTGGACCCGACGTCCCTGACCTGTGCCTCGGCGCTTATCCTGCTCCGGGCACGTCGCATCCGCGGCGGTCGACGTGACGAGGATCGAGTACGGATGGACCCGAGCATCTACAGCGTCTGGGGCGCCGCGGCGGCGTTCGTCCTGGCCTGGCTGACGGCGTACGTGCTGCGCCGCGTCTTCGGCGCGCCGCGGGACGAGGGTGGCCGGTTCGCGTCCATCGACGGGCTCCGCGGTTTCCTCGCCTTCTCCGTCTTCATGCACCACAGCGTCATCTGGTTCGTCTACCTGCGCACCGGGAGCTGGGTGGCCCCCGCCTCGCCGCTGTTCAGGCAGTTCGGTGACAGCGCGGTGGCTCTGTTCTTCATGATCACCGCGTTCCTGTTCACCTCGAAGGTGATCGGCTCCGACCGCAGGCCCATCGACTGGACCCGGCTGTACGTGGGCCGGTTCCTGCGGCTGTTCCCCATGTACGCGGTCGCCGTGGCCGCGATGGGGGTGATGGCCTGGCAGCTCACAGGCCGGCACCGGTACGTCGAGTGGCCCGCACTGCTCGACGAGCTCGTGCGCTGGGCGGGCTTCACGATCGGGGGTCGCCCGAACGTGAACGGGCTGCCGGACACGGCCATCCTCATCGCGGGGGTGACCTGGTCCCTGCCGTACGAGTGGTGGTTCTACCTCTCCCTCCCGGTGCTCGCCTGGCTGACGCGGCATCGCCCACCTGCTCCCGCCCTCATGCTCGGAGCCGTGACGATCCTCCTCGCCGTCGAGGGCTGGGGCCTCGCGCCGGAGCGGCTGCTCCCGTTCGTCGGCGGCATGGTGTCCGCGTGGCTGGTACGGGACGAGCGGTTCGTCGCGTTGGCGAAGCGCCGGTTGACGGGGCTCGTCGTGGCCGGCGCCCTCGCCGCGACGGTGCTGTTCACCCAGACGGCCTACTCCGCGCTGGGGGTGTCCCTGTTGTTCGTGGCGTTCGCCCTGATCAGCGCGGGGAACGACCTGTTCGGGCTGCTGTCGTCGCCCGCGTCGCGGACGCTCGGCGAGGTGACGTACAGCATGTACCTCATCCACGGGCTCGTCCTGAGCCTGGCCTTCCGCTTCGTGTTCGGCATGGGGCCGGCCGCCCACTGGTCCCCGCTCCACCACTGGGTCGTCATCCTGGGCCTCACCGTGCCGCTCGTCGTCCTGAGCTACGGCTGCTACCGCGCGGTCGAAGCCCCCGCACAGCGCCTGACGCCGTACGTGATGGCACTGCTGCGCCAGTCGTCGAGGCCGAGGAACCCGCGCATCCTGGACAGCTCGGCCTCGAGCGCCGGCGCGTACGCCGAGTCGCGGGGAGGACCGTCGGCGTAGCCGATGTCGGCGACGAGCTCCCCGTCCCGGACGCTCACGTTCGCCCACCCCACGACCCGGTCGCGCCAGAGCAGCGGGAGCGAGTAGTAGCCACGGACACGCTGGGCCGCCGGGGTGTACGCCTCGAACCTGTACTCCCAGCCCCACAGGAGCTGGAACCGGTGACGGTCCCAGACGACCGGGTCGAACGGGGCGAGGAGCCGCACGACCGGCTTGGGAGCCCACCGCCTCGTCGGGTCCTCGTCCCAGGGCCAGAACCACTGGACACCGGCGACAGTCGCGCTCGAATGCCGCTGCTCCACGCGCAGCAGCGCCTCCACGCGCCGGTCCCGCCACTGCGGCGCGCCGTAGCCCAGCAGCGAGCCCAGCTGGCGCAGCGTCCGTCGCGGCAGCGGCGCGTACAGGCGGACGGCGACGTCGAGCAGCACGTCCAGGGCGTCGTCAGGGTCGACGGGGACGACGGGACGGTCGGCGAGCGCGTACGTCCTCGTGCCCGACGCCCGGGACACGACGCGCAGCAGGCCGCGGTAGTGCATCCCGTCGAGGAGCTGGGTGGTCGCGTTCGAGCTGCCGCCGAACCAGTTCGTCACCCGCCCGTGCTGGAAGTGGCTCTCCACCTCCCGCGGATGAACGGTGCCACGAGCCC
>JACRAA010000423.1 GCA_016213595.1 Actinomycetota bacterium
GGCCGCGACCGGGAGACCGGCGAAGAAGCACCAGCGCCAGCCGACGGTGTCCACCAGGACGCCACCGACGAGCGGTCCGCTGACCGTGGCGAGGGCGAAGACCGCGCCGATGTAGCCGCTGTAGCGGCCGCGCTCACGCGGGGAGACCATCGTGGCGATGACGACCTTGACGAGCGCCGTCAGGCCGCCGACGCCGAGGCCCTGCACGACGCGGGCCCCGATCAGCACCTCCATCGACGGCGCGAAGCCGGCGATGAGCGAGCCGACGGAGAAGATCACGAGGGCCGTCTGGACGAGCAGCTTCTTGTCGAAGAGGTCGGCGAACTTGCCCCAGATCGGGGTGGTCGCGGTCATCGCGAGCATCGTCGCCACGACGATCCAGGTGTAGCCGGTCTGGCTGCCCTCAAGGTCGTCGACGATCGTGGGCAGCGCGTTGCTGACAATCGTGCTGGAGAGCATCGCGACGAACATCGCGAGGAGGAGCCCGCTGAGCGCTTCGAGCACCTGGCGGTGGGTCATCTCGCCCGCCTGCTCGGCGGTGAGGGTGGGAGCCTGGGTCACTGCGTGCCTTCGATTCTTGGTTGCTGTTCGCAATAGTTGCTGAGAACAACCATACGCCCGCGCCCTCCCGTCGACCACCCGAGGACGACGAGACCTGTGCCACATCGGCGTACGCCGCTGGATGGCGGCACACGACAACGAGATTGCCCGCCGGCATGTCGTGTGCCGCCACCCGCGGATCGGTGGCCGGCCCCGGGCGGTGGCCGCGTACGCCCTGGGTCAGGGGCCGGACGGCCGGGATAGTCCAGTGAGGAATGGTCGGCGACGGGGCCGCGGGACAGCCAGATGTCACTGGACTACACGGGCCGGGCAGCCAGAAGTCACTGGACTACCGCGACACGGCGGGGCGGTACGACCCCGGACATGCAGCGACCCGCAGGCCTGCTGCCCCTCGGAGAGGGGCCCCGGCGGATGACACCAGGAGCCTGCGGGTCGGGTGGCTGCGATGGATTCGCCGGCAGCTGTCGGCGGACCGGGCTGCCTAGCGGGCAGCCACCTCACTCATCCGAAAAGAACTCATTCCTCGGATCACCTCCCTTCTGTGTACGACCAACGTACGTCGGAGGGCGGGGTCGCTCAATGGGATATCTCAGCCCACGGCCTCCTCGACCGGCGACTCGAACTGCGAGCGGTAGAGCCGTGCATAGGCGCCGTCCACCGCGAGCAGATCCTCGTGCGAGCCCTGCTCCACGATCGAGCCGTCCTCCATCACCAGGATGAGGTCGGCGTCGCGGATGGTGGAGAGCCGGTGCGCGATCACGAACGACGTACGGTCCGAGCGCAGCGCCGCCATCGCCTGCTGGAGCAGCAGCTCGGTGCGGGTGTCGACCGACGAGGTCGCCTCGTCGAGGATCAGGAGCGCCGGGTCGGACAGGAACGCTCGCGCGATCGTGACGAGCTGGCGCTCACCGGCGGAGAGGTTCGACCCGTCCTCGTCGATGACCGTGTCGTAGCCGTCGGGCAGCGAGTGCACGAACCGGTCGACGAAGGTCGCCCGTGCCGCCTCGAGGATCTGCTCCTCGGTGGCGCCCGGCCGGCCGTAGGCGATGTTGTCGCGGATGGACCCGGCGAAGAGCCAGGTGTCCTGCAGCACCATCCCGATCCGGCTGCGCAGCGCGCCGCGCGGGATCGAGGTGATGTCGACGTCGTCGATGAGGATGCGGCCCGACTGCGGGTCGTAGAACCGCATGACCAGGTTGACCATCGTGGTCTTGCCGGCGCCCGTCGGGCCGACGATGGCGACGGTGCTGCCCGGCTGGGCGACCAGCGAGAGACCCGAGATGAGCGGCCGCTCGGGGTCGTAGGAGAACGACACGTCCTCGAACCGCACCTCGCCGTGCGCGTCCTCGATCGCGGCCGAGCGACCGTGCTCCTCCTCGACCTCCTCGGGGCGTCGAGCAGCTCGAAGACCCGTTCCGCCGACGCGACACCCGACTGGAGCAGGTTGATCATCGAGGCGACCTGCGTGAGCGGCTGGGTGAACTGGCGGGAGTACTGGATGAAGGCCTGCACGTCCCCGAGCGACATGGTGCCGCTGGCGACCCGGAGCCCGCCGAGCACGGCGATCACGACGTAGTTGAGGTTCCCGACGAACATCATGATCGGCATGATCAGGCCACTGACGAACTGGGCGCCGTAGGACGCCTCGTAGAGCTCGTCGTTCTGCTGGGCGAAGACCCGCTCGGCCTCGGCCTGGCGACCGAAGACCTTGACGATCGAGTGCCCGGAGAAGGTCTCCTCGATGTGGGCGTTGAGGGTGCCGGTGCGGCGCCACTGCTGGATGAACATCCCCTGCGAGCGCTTCATCACCGCGCCGGTGACGAACATCGAGATCGGCACCGAGACCAGCGCGACCATCGCGAGCAGCGGCGAGATGTAGAACATCATCACCAGCACCGCGACGACCGTGAGCAGCGAGTTGAGCAGCTGGCTCATCGTCTGCTGGAGCGTCTGGCTGACGTTGTCGATGTCGTTGGTGACGCGGCTCAGCAGCTCGCCGCGCGGCTGCTTGTCGAAGTAGCCGAGCGGCAGCCGGTGGACCTTGTCCTCCACCTCGGAGCGCATCCGCAGGACCGTGCCCTGCACGACGTCGTTGAGCAGGTAGCCGCCGAGCCACGCGAGCAGCGAGGCCGCGACGTAGATCGCGAGCACGATCAGCAGCACGTCGGCGACGGCCGAGAAGTCGACGCCGTTCGTCAGGTCCATCGACGCGAGCATGTCGGCCTGCCGGTCCTCGCCCTGCCTGCGCAGGGCCTCGATCGCCTGCTCCTGCGTCGCGCCGGAGCCGAGCACGTCGCGCCCGATCAGGCCGGCGAAGATCAGGTCGGTCGCGAGCCCCAGGATCTTGGGGCCGACGGCGGTGAGGACCACGCTGACCACGGTCAGCGCGAGGACGGCGTACGTCTTGCGCCGCTCGGGACGGAGCCGGGCGAAGAGGCGCTTGAGCGAGGGCCAGAAGGTGTCGGCCTTCTGGCCGATCATCCCGCCGCCCATCGGGCCGCGGCCGGGGCCCGGGCCGGCGTCGATGCGCTCGGTCTCCTTGAGGGTGCCGGGCTCGGCCTTCGCGTCGGGAGTGGTGTCGGTGCTCATGTTTTCGGGGTCCCCGCGGCGTTGTTCGGGGGAGCGCAGCGGAGGAGAAGAACGTCGTGGGGTGTTCATGCGACCTCCTCGACGGTGAGCTGGGACTGGACGATCTCCTGGTAGGTCTCGCAGGTCGCGAGGAGCTCGTCGTGGGTGCCGGTGCCGACGACGGCACCGTCCTCCATCACGACGATCCGGTCGGCGTGGCGGATGGTCGCGACGCGCTGCGCCACGATCACCACCGTCGCGTCGCGGGTCACGGGTCTGAGCGCGGCGCGGAGCCGGGCGTCGGTGGTGAGGTCGAGCGCGGAGAACGAGTCGTCGAAGAGGTAGACGTCGGGTCGCCGGATCACCGCTCGAGCGATGGCCATCCGCTGGCGCTGGCCGCCGCTGAGGTTCGAGCCACCCTGGGCGATGTCGGACTCGA
>JACRAA010000418.1 GCA_016213595.1 Actinomycetota bacterium
AGCCGGGCGGTGTCGCGCAGCTCGTCCGTGCCGACGCCCGGCGCCGGCACGAAGCGGCTGGCCTGGCGGTTGCCGTAGGTGATGGTGCCGGTCTTGTCGAGCAGCAGGGTGCTGACGTCGCCGGCCGCCTCCACCGCACGGCCCGACATCGCGAGCACGTTGACCCGCACCAGGCGGTCCATCCCGGCGATGCCGATGGCCGACAGCAGGGCGCCGATGGTGGTCGGGATGAGACAGACCAGCAGCGCGACCAGCACCACGACGTCCTGCGGGGCGCCGGCGTACGCCGCCATCGGTGCCAGCGTCGCGACCGCCGCCAGGAAGACGAGCGTGAGGCTCGCCAGCAGGATCGAGAGCGCGATCTCGTTGGGCGTCTTGCGGCGCGAGGTGCCCTCGACGAGGGCGATCATCTTGTCGAGGAACGTGTCGCCCGCCGCCGCCGTGATGCGTACGACGATGCGGTCCGACAGCACGCGGGTGCCCCCGGTGACGGCACTGCGGTCACCGCCGGCCTCCCGGATGACGGGGGCAGACTCGCCCGTGATGGCGGACTCGTCGACGGACGCGATGCCCTCGACGATGTCGCCGTCGCCGGGGACGACCTCGCCCGCCTCGACGACCACCCGGTCGCCGACCACCAGCCGGGTCGCGGGCACCTCGGACTCGGTCCCGTCGTCGGCGACCAGTCGTGCGACGGTGTCGGTGCGGGCGGCGCGCAGGGACGCGGCCTGCGCCTTGCCGCGGCCCTCGGCCACCGCCTCGGCGAGGTTGCCGAAGAGGACCGTGAGCCAGAGCCACGCGGTGATCGAGATGGTGAACGCGGTCGGGTCGGCGACCGCCGCGACGGTGGTCGCGAGCGAGCCGAGCAGCACCAGGAACATCACGGGCGAGCGCCACAGGTGGCGCGGGTCGAGCTTGCGCAGCGCCTCCGGCAGCTGCCGGGCGCCCTGGGTCAGGAGGGTCTTCATGCGAGGGCCTCAGCAATCGGTCCGAGGGCGAGCGCCGGGAAGTAGGTGAGGCCGGTCATGACGACGATGACGCCGACCAGCATCCCGACGAAGAGGGGTGTGTGGGTGGGCAGGGTGCCTGCGGTGACGGGGACCTTGCCCTGCTCGGCCAGCGACCCGGCGAGCAGCAGCACCAGGACGGTCGGCAGCAGCCGGCCGAGGAGCATGGCCAGTCCCAACGTGATCTGGAAGAAGTCCGAGGTGACGGTGAGCCCGCCGAAGGCGCTGCCGTTGTTGTTGGCGGCCGAGGTGAACGCGTAGAGCACCTCGGAGAACCCGTGGCCTCCCGGGTTGCCCATCGCATCGGCACTGGAGTCGCGCGAGATCGCGATGCCCGTGCCGACGAGCACCAGTGCCGGCGTCGTGAGCGTGTAGAGCGCGACGTAGGTCATCTGCTTCGCGCTGATCTTCTTGCCGAGCAGCTCGGGCGTCCGGCCGACCATCAGCCCGGCGACGAAGACCGCCAGGATCGCCATCACGAGGATGCCGTAGATGCCGGCACCGACGCCGCCGGGGGCGATCTCGCCCAGCATCATGTTGACCATGACGGCGCCGCCGCCGGTGGCGGTGAGGGAGTCGTGGGACGCGTTCACCGCACCCGTCGACGTACCCGTCGTGGCCACGGCGAAGAGCGCGGACGCCCACTCCCCGAAGCGGGTCTCCTTGCCCTCCATCGCGGCGCCCGCGGCTCGTGCGGCCGGCGAGTGGGCGCCGACCTCCGCCCAGGTCGCGACGGCCAGCGAGACCGACCACAGCACGCCCATCACGGAGAGGATCGCCAGGCCCTGCCGGCGGTTCCCGAGCATCGTGCCCAGCGTGCGGGTGAGCGCGACCGGGAGGACGAGGAGCAGGAAGACCTCGAGGAGGTTGGTGATCGCGGTGGGGTTCTCGAAGGGGTGCGCGGAGTTGGCGTTGAAGAAGCCGCCGCCGTTGTTGCCGAGCTCCTTGATGGCCTCCTGGCTGGCGACCGGACCGCCGGTGAGGACCTGCGGGTGGCCGGCCAGCGTCGACATCGTCGCGTCGGAGAAGCTCTGCACCACGCCACCGGCGACCAGCAGCAGCGCGGCGACGAACGACAGGGGCAGCAGGATGCGGATCGTGCCGCGGGTCAGGTCGACCCAGAAGTTGCCGAGGGCACCGCTGCGCGAGCGGACGAAGCCGCGGATGAGTGCCACCGCGACGGCGATGCCGACGGCGGCGGAGAGGAAGTTCTGCACGGCGAGGCCGGCCATCTGCGTGGTGAACCCCAGCGTGGACTCACCGGCGTAGGACTGCCAGTTGGTGTTGGTGACGAAGGAGACGGCCGTGTTGAACGACATCCAGAACGGGACGCCCGGGAGGTCGCGGTCCATCGGCAGTGCCGCCTGGCCGAGCTGGAGCGCCATCAGGACGACGATGCTCACCAGGCTGAAGCCGACGACACCCGTCGCGTACGACCGCGCGCCCTGCTCGGCGTCCGGGTCAACCCCGCTGAGCCGGTAGACGGCGCGCTCGACCCGCAGGTGCGAGGTGCTCGTGTAGACCCGGGCCATGTAGTCGCCGAGCGGGACGTAGGCCGCCGCCAGCAGGGCGACGAGGAGGGCGATCGTCAGGAGGCCGGAGCTCGTGTCGCTCACTCGAAGCGCTCCGGTGCGACGAGGGCAGCGAGGACGTAGAGCGCGATGACGACCACCGCGACCACGAGCAGGGTGCTGGAGAGGCTCATGCCCCGAGCGTCCGCCCGACGGGCGTCCGTCAGCCCCGTCTTGTCGCCGTCCTAACGCTCCTTGACGGGCACTTGTCGCCCCGGGAGCGGCTCAGGGTCGGGCGTGCTCGATCGCCTCGTCCTCTTCCGGCGAGAGCTGCTGCTCGCAGGACCAGGAGGAGATCGACTTCGCATAGGTCCGGGCCTCGCTGCGACCGTGGATCGACGTCAGGACCACCCCGTGGCCGGCGTCGTCGAGGAGGGCGAGGCTCC
>JACRAA010000424.1 GCA_016213595.1 Actinomycetota bacterium
GCCCTTGCCCAGGTAGTCGTTGGCGTCGCCCACAAGCCGGAGCGTGATGCCCCCGGGCAGGAAGGCGCCGAAGCTCTGCCCGGCCGTACCGGTGAGCGTGATGTCGATCGTGTCGTCCGGAAGTCCGGCACCCTTGGTCGCCTTGGTCACGACATGGCCGAGGACCGTGCCGACCGTACGGTCGACGTTGCGGATCGTCGTCTCCTCCTTGACGGGGATGCCCTGCTCGATGGCCTGGCGCGCCAGCTCGATGAGCTTCACGTCGAGGGCCTCGCCGAGCCCGTGGTCCTGGGTCGTGGTGCAGTGGAGCGCGGAGGGAGTGTCGACGCGGGTGAGGATCGGCGACAGGTCGAGGCCCGACGCCTTCCAGTGGTCCACCGCCGGGCGGGTCTCGAGCTTCTCGACGTGCCCGACCGCCTCCTCGAGGGTCCCGAAGCCCAGCAGCGACAGGTACTCCCGGACCTCCTCGGCGATGAACTCGAAGAAGTTCACGACGAACTCCGCCTTGCCGTCGAACTTCTCGCGCAGGACCGGGTTCTGCGTGGCAACCCCGACCGGGCAGGTGTCGAGGTGGCAGACGCGCATCATGACGCAGCCCTCGACGACCAGCGGTGCCGTGGCGAAGCCGAACTCCTCCGCACCGAGCAGCGCCGCGATGATGACGTCGCGTCCCGTCTTGAGCTGGCCGTCGGTCTGGACGACGATGCGATCCCGCAGCCCGTTGAGCAGCAGCGTCTGCTGCGTCTCGGCGAGCCCGAGCTCCCAGGGCCCGCCGGCGTGCTTCAGCGAGGTGAGGGGAGCCGCACCCGTACCGCCGTCGTGGCCGGAGATGAGCACGACGTCGGCCTTGGCCTTCGAGACACCGGCCGCGACCGTACCCACCCCGACCTCCGCGACCAGCTTCACGTGGACGCGGGCGCTCGGGTTGGCGCACTTGAGGTCGTGGATGAGCTGCTTGAGGTCCTCGATCGAGTAGATGTCGTGGTGCGGCGGCGGCGAGACCAGCCCGACGCCCGCGGTCGCGTGCCGGGTGCGGGCGACCCACGGGTACACCTTCGTCGGCGGGAGCTGGCCGCCCTCGCCCGGCTTCGCGCCCTGGGCCATCTTGATCTGGATGTCCGTGGCGTTCGTCAGGTAGTCGCTCGTCACGCCGAACCGGCCCGAGGCGACCTGCTTGATGGCGGAGCGGCGCGACGGGTCGTGCAGCCGGTCCGTGTCCTCGCCGCCCTCACCGGTGTTCGACTTGCCGCCGAGCTGGTTCATGGCGATCGCCAGGGTCTCGTGCGCCTCCTTGCTGATGGAGCCGTACGACATGGCGCCTGTCGAGAACCGCTTGACGATCGAGCTCACAGGCTCGACCTCCTCGAGCGGTACCGGCTCCGACGCGGGCTTGAGCTGCAGCAGCGAGCGCAGCGTCATGAGCCGGTTGGAGCTGTCGTCGACCAGCGACGTGTACTGCTTGAAGATGTCGTACCGACCCGTACGCGTCGCATGCTGCAGCCGGAACACGGTGTCGGGGTCGAACAGGTGCTCCTCGCCCTCGCGGCGCCACTGGTACTCGCCGCCGACGGGCAGCGTCCGGTGCGCGAGCGGGATCCCGTCGGCCGGGTAGCCGCGCAGGTGGCTCCGCAGGACCATCTCGTGCACCTGCTCGAGGCCGATGCCGTCGAGGCGGCTCGTCGTGCCCTCGAAGTACGCGTCGACGAGCTCCTTGCTCAGGCCGGTCGCCTCGAAGATCTGAGCGCCGGTGTAGGAGGCGATCGTCGAGACGCCCATCTTGCTCATGACCTTGAGCACGCCCTTGCCGAGCGCCTTGCGGACGTTGTAGATCGCCTTGTCCGGGTCGACCGTCACGTACAGCTCGTTGCGGGCGAGGTCCTCGGCCGACTCGAAGACGAGGTACGGGTTGATGGCCGCGGCGCCGTAGCCGATGAGCAGCGCGGCGTGGTGCACCTCGCGCACGTCGCCGGTCTCGACGACCAGCCCGACCTTCGTGCGGGTCTTGGCCCGGACGAGGTGGTGGTGCACCGCCGAGGTGAGCAGGAGCGACGGGATCGGGGCGAGCTCGGCCGTGGAGTGGCGGTCGCTCAGCACGATGATCTGGGCGCCCTCCTCGATCGCGGCGTCGACCTCGGCGCACAGCTCGTCGAGTCGGGCGCGAAGACCGTCCGCTCCCTCGTCGAGCTTGTACAGGCCGCGGAAGACGCGTGCGGCGTAGCCGGGGGTCTCCCCGGAGTGGTTGATGCGGACGAGCTTGGCCAGCTCGTCGGAGTCGAGGATCGGGAAGTTGATGACGATCTGCCGGCAGCTGTCCGCTCCGGGGTCCAGCAGGTTCTTCTCCGGGCCGATCGAGCTCGACAGGCTCGTCACGAGCTCCTCGCGGATGGCGTCGAGCGGAGGGTTCGTGACCTGGGCGAAGAGCTGGGTGAAGTAGTCGAAGAGCGAGCGTTCCTTGTCGCTGAGCACGGCGAGCGGCGCGTCGTTGCCCATGGAGCCGATCGGCTCCGCGCCGGTGTTGGCCATGGGGGCGACGATGATGCGCAGCTCCTCATGGTTGTAGCCGAAGATCTGCTGGCGACGGGTAACCGAGGAGTGGCTGTGCACGATGTGCTGGCGCTCCGGCAGGTCGTTGAGGTTGATGTGGCCCTGGGCGACCCATTCCGCGTACGGCTCGGCCGCGGCCAGGTCGGCCTTGACCTCCTCGTCGTCGATGACGCGGTGCTGCTCCAGGTCCACCAGGAAGATCCGGCCCGGCCGGAGCCGTCCCTTGCTCTCGACCTGGTCCTGCGGGATGTCGAGGACACCGGCCTCGGAGGCGAAGACGACCAGCCCGTCCTTGGTCACCCAGTAGCGGGCAGGGCGCAGGCCGTTGCGGTCCAGGGTCGCGCCGATCGTCGTGCCGTCGGTGAACGTCACCGCGGCGGGGCCGTCCCAGGGCTCCATGAGCGAGCTGTGGAACTCGTAGAACGCCCGGCGGGCGGGGTCCATCTCGGTGTTCTGCTGCCACGCCTCGGGGATCATCATGAGCACCGCGTGGGGCAGGCTGCGCCCGCCGAGGTGCAGCAGCTCGAGGACCTCGTCGAAGGACGCGGAGTCGGAGCCACCGGGCGTACAGATCGGGAACAGCCGGTTGAGGTCGCCGGGGATGAGGTCGGAGGCGAGCAGCGTCTCCCGTGCCCGCATCCAGTTCCGGTTGCCCTTCACCGTGTTGATCTCCCCGTTGTGGGCGATGAGCCGGTACGGGTGGGCGAGCTCCCAGGCCGGGAACGTGTTGGTCGAGAACCGGGAGTGCACGAGCGCGAGCGCGCTGGCGAGGTCCGGGTCGTGGAGCTCGGGGTAGACCGCCTCGAGCTGCGCGGTGGTGAGCATGCCCTTGTACACGAGCGTGCGGCACGACAGCGAGGGGAAGTAGACGCTCTGCTCGTGCTGGGCCCGGCGGCGCAGGACGTACGCAAGCCGTTCGAGCTCAAGGCCGGACACGCCGTCGTACGAGTCGACGAGCAGCATCTCCATGTGCGGCATCACGTCGAGCGAAATGGGGCTGAGGGTGCTCGCGTCGGTGGGCACGGCGCGCCAGGCGAGGACACGGAGGCCCTCCTGGACGGCGATGTGGGCGACGGCAGCCTTCGCGGTCTCACGGGCTCTCGCCTCGGTGGGCAGGAAGGCCATGCCCACGGCGTACGACCCGGCGGCCGGCAGCTCGGCGTCGACGACCTTGCGAAGGAACGCATCCGGCACCTGGACGAGGATGCCCGCACCGTCGCCCGCGGCCGTGTCGGCACCCGTGGCGCCCCGGTGGTCCAGGTTCCTCAGCACCTCCAGGCCCTTCTCCACGATCTCGTGGCAGGCCGCGCCGTCGAGGCGCGCGACGAAGCCGACACCACAGGCGTCGTGCTCGTAGGCGGGGTCGTACAGGCCCTGTGCGGTCGGCCGGGCAAGCGGCTCGTAGACCATGGGTCTCCCTTCGGAACGGGCCGGGCTACCGGCTCGGGCACCACACCGCGGCACGCAGGAGCCGAGGTGGCGGCGTCGTCGCAGGACAACCTACAGAAGGCGGAACACGTCCGATCCGCGTTGTCGCATGCCGGATGGTCCCCCGGGCCTCAGGACTCGGCCTGCTCGCTCCCCCGGTCCTCGCCGTCCTGGGCGTCGCCAGTGGCTACGTCTCGGGGCTCCTCGAGCGGTACGGGTGAGGGCCCGGGACGGGTGACCAGCAGCACGACGAGCAGCACGACACCGGCAACGAAGACGACAAGCGAGGTGTACGAGTTGAGCCGGAGCCCGCCGAACGTGTTCGCGGTGTCGATGCGAAGGCCTTCCACCCAGAACCTGCCCGCGGTGTACCAGATGATGTACGCGGCGAACAGCTTGCCGCGGCCGAGGTGGAACCAGCGTTCGACGAGCAGGAGGATGCCTGCGCCGGCCAGGCACCACACCAGCTCGTACAGGAACGTCGGGTGGTACGTCGCGTACTGCTCGTAGCCGCTCATCCGGTGGGCCATGTCGATCTCGAGCCCCCACGGCAGGGTGGTGGGCCGTCCGTACAGCTCCTGGTTGAAGTAGTTGCCGATGCGGCCGACGGCCTGGGCGATGAGAAGGCCGGGCGCGATGACGTCGGCCAGAGCGGCGAAGCTGACATGGGCCCTACGGCAGCGCCACCACGCCACCAGAGCGCCTCCCGCCACCGCTCCCCAGATCCCCAGGCCGCCCTCCCAGATGTAGAACATCCGGTACCAGGTGCGGCCGGGCCCGAAGTACAGCTCCGGGTCGGTGGCGACGTGGTAGATCCGGGCACCGATGATCCCGGCGAGCACGGTCCAGACGAGGATCCCGTCGAGCGTCTCCTGCGTGCCGCCCCGAGCCCGCCACCGCCGCCCGCTCAGCCACCACGCGAGGATGATCCCGGTGATGATGCTCAGGGCGTAGGCCCGGATGGGTACCGGACCGACGTACCAGACCCCGACCGGGGGGCTCGGGATGAACAGCGGTGTCACGACAGCGACCCGGCGAGGCTCTCGGGGGTGCCGGTCGTGAGGTCGAAGATCGTGCCGTTGACGTAGAGGGCCGGCGTCCCGCCTGCCGCGGGGCCCGACTTGGCGAAGCTGAAGATCCCGGTGACCCATGCGGCGTGGGTGCCGCCCGTCACGCACGTCTCGAAGCCCTGCGGGAGTGTGGGGTCGAAGTGCTGGGCCAGGGACAGGATCTGGTCGTTGGACCAGTCGGAGCCCATGTTCGCGAAGAAGCCGTCGTAGAGGTTCACGGCGAAGGCCGGGTCCCTCTCGGCCGCGCAGGCCATCGCGTTCGACGCACGGGCGCTGCCGGGGCTGCCGAAGCCGAGAGGGTAGTACTCGAGGTCGATGCGGCCCGAGTCACGGAGGTCGGCGAGCGTCTGGCCGTACGTGGTCTCGAACTCGGCGCAGTGGGTGCAGGCGAAGTCCGAGTACAGGGTGACGACGTTCGGCGCACGAGCGGCGCCGATCATGAGCCCCTTGCCATCGGTGACGGTGACGGGGGCGAACGCCAGGCTCGCGCTGGACGTCGCGGTGGGACTGGCCGGCGCATCGGGCTTCTTGGTGGCCTGGTACCAGCCGAACATCGACACGATGCCGATGAGGACGGCCACGACGACCAGCAGCGTGATGCCGGTGTCGCGGCGGCGCTTGCGGGCCGCGGCGAGCTCGGCCTCCCGTTGGGCGAGCAGGGCCTCCTTGGCGCCCGCCACCCGGTACGGCTTGTTCTTCTTCGTGCTCATCAGGTCCTCATCGTGGGGCTACGCGCCTGCCAAGGTGTCGAAGTCCGCCCGGAGGTCGTCGACGGCGGTCGGCGCCAGCCACACGACGGCTGCGCGCTTGTCCTTGCCGAAGCCGATCACCTCGGTGCCGTGGACGACCTCGTACCCGCCGCTCGGAAGCTTCTCGCCGTCGTCGATGGCCACCCCGACGCTCCGGGCGACCGACATGATTGTGGCGAGGTCACCTGTGAGACCCACATAGCCGGGGTCGATGCGGTCGAGATATGTCTTGAGCACGGGCGCCGTGTCGCGGGCGGGGTCCGTCGTGATGCACACCAGCCGCATCCTGTCATGGAGGTCCGCGGCCATCCGGCTGCGCGCCGTCGCCATGTCGGCGAGGATCCCCGTGCAGACGTCCGGGCAGTTGGAGTAGCCGAAGAACAGGGCCGTCACCGTCTGCCCGGCGCTCGCGCCGGTGCGCAGGTTGTACGAGGCGCCGGAGGTGTCGGTCAGCGTGACGTCCGGCAGGTCGTACGCGCGGGCCGGGTCGAGCTGAGCACCTCTGTACGGGCCGGTCTGAGCCGTGCCGGAGATGATCGCCGGGCGGTCCGAGGCGGGCGAGGCACAGCCGGCCAGGAACGCCAGCGCGGCCGCGGAGGTGAACAGGCTGCGCCTCCTCACGGGCGCTCCGCCCGCCGCACCCCCGCAGAGAGGTCGGACACCAGGGCCCGCAGCGCGCCCAGGTCGCCGGGCGTGCCCGCCGCCTCGGCTGCGAGCAGCGTCGACACGAGGGCGGAGCCGACGATGACACCGTCGGCCGTGGCACCCACTGCCGCGGCCTGGTCGCCGTTGGAGACGCCGAGTCCCACACCGACAGGGAGGCCGGCGCCGAGCGCGCGGACGCGGCCGACGAGAGCGGGCGCAGCGTTCGAGGTCTCGGCACGGGCCCCGGTGACGCCCATCACGGCGGTCGCGTAGACCCAGCCGCGGCACGCCCGTACGGTCGTGGCGAGGCGCTTGTCGGTGCTGGACGGGGCGACGAGGAAGACGCGGTCCAGGCCGTACTCGTCGCTGGCGGCGCACCACTCGCCCGCCTCGTCGGGGGTCAGGTCCGGTGTGATGAGGCCCGCTCCGCCGGCCGCCGCGAAGTCGCGGGCGAACGCGCGGACGCCGTACCGCTCGATGAGGTTCCAGTACGTCATGACGAGGGCCGGCGTCCCGGTGGCGGCGACCGCCTCCACTGCGGGGAAGACGTCGCGGGTGTGGACGCCGCGCTCCAAGGCGGCCGTGCCTGCCCGCTGGATCGCGACCCCGTCCATGACCGGGTCCGTGTACGGGATCCCGATCTCGACGACGTCGCAGCCCGTGCCGTCCGTACCCTCGGTGAGCGCCACGACCGCCTCGATCGAGGTCGCCACGTCCGGGTACCCGACCGGGAGGTACCCCACCAGAGCGGGCCGGCCCTGGTCGGCCGCCGCGGCGAACGCCTCGCCGGACTTGCCGAGGCGACTCTGGTCGAACGTCATCACAGGTTTCCCGCCGTCTTGTCGGCGCTGCCGTCGAGGCCGAACCAGCGGATCGCGGTGTCGACGTCCTTGTCACCGCGACCGGAGAGGCAGATGACGAAGACCGGCCGCGCGTCCGGATCGGTCTCGGCGATGCGCCTGCCCACCCTCATGGCCCCCGCCACGGCATGCGCACTTTCGATGGCGGGCATGATGCCCTCCGTCTGCGTGAGGATCTTGAGCGCTTCCATCGCCTCGGTGTCGGTCACCGGCTCGTAGCTCGCGCGTCCCGTGGCCGCCAGCCAGGCGTGCTCGGGACCGACGCCCGGGTAGTCGAGGCCGGCCGAGATGGAGTGCGACTCCTTGGTCTGGCCGTCGGAGTCCTGCAGCACGTACGTACGCATCCCGTGCAGGACGCCCACCTGGCCCTCGGCGATCGTCGCGGCGTGGCGCCCCGTCTCCACACCGTCGCCGCCGGCCTCGAAGCCGAGCAGCGCCACCTCGGGGTCGCCGATGAAGTCGGCGAACATGCCCATCGCGTTCGAGCCGCCGCCCACGCAGGCCAGCACGGCGTCGGGCAGCCGTCCGTACCGCTCGAGCATCTGCGCCTTGGTCTCGGTCGAGATGACGCGCTGGAACTCGCGCACGATCTCCGGGAACGGGTGGGGCCCGCCGACCGTCCCGATGATGTAGTGGGTGTCGTCGACGCTGGCCACCCAGTCCCGTAGCGCCTCGTTGAGAGCGTCCTTGAGGGTTCGGGAACCGGCCGCGACGGCGACCACCTCCGCGCCCAGCATCTGCATCCTCGCCACGTTGAGCGCTTGCCGCTGGGTGTCGACCTCGCCCATGTAGACGGTGCACCTCAGCCCGAACAGCGCGGCAGCCGTGGCGGTCGCAACGCCGTGCTGCCCGGCCCCTGTCTCCGCGATGACGCGCGTCTTGCCCATGCGTCGGGTGAGCAGGGCCTGTCCGAGGACGTTGTTGATCTTGTGCGAACCCGTGTGGTTGAGGTCCTCGCGCTTGAGGAGCACGGTCGCGTTGCCGCAGTACGCCGAGAACCGCTTCGCCTCGGTCAGCGGCGACGGCCGCCCGGCGTAGTCCGTGAGCAGCGAGCGGAGCTCGGCCTGGAACTCGGGGTCGGCCTGCGCCGCACGGAACTCCGTCTCGAGCTGGTCCAGGGCGGCGAACAGCGCCTCGGGCACGAACCGGCCACCGAAGGTGTCGAAGTGTCCCTGGTCATCCGGCAGTCGGGTCGTCATGGTGTCCTCTCAGCGCGCCCTCGCCGCGAGCGTACCGGCCTCGACCATGTCGGCCACCGCACGTCGTGGCTGGTGGTCACGCACCAGTGCCTCCCCGACGAGGACGACGTCAGCCCCGGCCCTGGCGGCGTCGGCTGCGTCCGCGGGGGTGGTGAGTCCGGACTCGGCGACCTTGACGATGCCGGGCGGTACGAGCTCGGCGAGCCGGGCGAACATGCCGGGGTCGACGGACAGCGTCTTGAGGTCTCGGTTGTTCACGCCGAGCAGCACCGCGCCCGCGTCCGCCGCCCGCGACACCTCCGTGGCGGTGTGGACCTCGACCAGGCAGGTCATCCCCACCGACACGGCCAGCCGGCCGAGCGAGACGAGCTGCTCGTCGGTCAGGGCCGCGACGATCAGCAGGATGAGGTCGGCGCCGTGCGCGCGTGCCTCCCAGACCTGGTACTCGTCGACCATGAAGTCCTTGCGCAGCACGGGGATCGACACGGACTCCCGGACGGCGTCGAGGTCCGCCAGGGACCCGGAGAACCGCCGCGCCTCGGTGAGGACGGAGATCGCCGCGGCACCACCGGCCTCGTACTCGGCGGCGAGGGCAGCGGGCTCGGGGATCTCGGCGAGATGACCCTTCGAGGGCGAGCGGCGCTTCACCTCGGCGATCACGCTCAGGCCGGGGCTGCGGAACGCGGGCATCGGGTCGAGCGCGCGAGGCCGGGCGGCGACGGCACGCTCGAGCGCGTCCAGGCTCACGACCTCCCGCCGGGCCTCCAAGTCGACCCGGACTCCCGCGACGATGTCGTCAAGAACGCTCATCGGTCGCCCCGCGACACGGGGTGGGCGGCTCGGGTCTCCTCCTGGTACGCGGGCTGACCGAAGCCCAGGGCCCGCAGCAGGACGGTGACGATGAGTGCCACGCCGATGATCACGAACCCTGCGACGATGACGCCGAACGAGCCGATGAAGAAACCGACCGTCCCGACCACACCCCCAGCGAGCGCGGTCATGGAACCGGCCCAGCTTGCAGGTGAGCGGCCGTGGTAGTACTCCCGAGGCTGCCGTCTCAGGCTCGGCTCCGTCAGTGTCGACGGACGCGGAGGCTGCCTCTTGGCGACATCGCTCATCGGTTCTCTCCTTGACGATCGGTAGTGCGGTCATTGTCGTCGAACGCTGCGGCTGCGTCACCTCACAGGCTACGCAGCCTCCGTAGGCAGCCCCCGTAAGCAGCCTCCGTACGGCCTCTGTACGGCCTCTGTACGCAGCTCCGTGAAGGGTGGCCCACGACAGGGTCTGCGTCAGGTCCAGCGGCGCATGGCGTCGGCTGCTCGTACGGCCTTGATGATCGCCGCCGCCTTGTTCTGGGTCTCGACGTCCTCGACCTCCGGTACGGAGTCGGCGACGACACCGGCCCCCGCCTGCACGTACGTCACGCCGCCCTTGATGAGGGCGGTACGGATGGCGATGGCGGTGTCGGCGTTGCCGGCGAAGTCGAAGTAGCCCACTGCGCCGCCGTACACGCCCCTCCGCGTGACCTCGAGCTCGTCGATGATCTCCATCGCACGCACCTTGGGTGCTCCGGACAGGGTCCCCGCCGGGAAGCCGGCGAGCGTGGCCTCGAGGGCTGTACGACCGGGCGCGAGCTGTCCGGTCACCTCCGCCTCGAGGTGCATCACGTGGGAGTAGCGCCGGACGTTCATGAACTCGAGAACCTTGACCGTGCCCGGGACCGAGACCCGGCCGACGTCGTTGCGGCCGAGGTCGACGAGCATGAGGTGCTCCGCGGCCTCCTTCTCGTCGGCGAGGAGCTCGGCCTCGTAGGCGGCGTCCTCGGGACCGGTCGCCCCGCGGGGCTTCGTGCCGGCGATGGGGTGGATCGTCACCGCTCCGTCGCGGACGGTGACGAGAGCCTCGGGGCTGGCGCCGACGATCGAGAAGTCCTCGAGCCGCAGGAGGTACATGTAAGGGCTGGGGTTCTGGCGGCGCAGCATCCGGTAGACGTCGAGAGGGTCGGCCTGGGTCGCGAGCTCGAACCGTTGGCTGGGGACGATCTGGAACGCCTCCCCGGCTCGGATCTGCTCGACACAGTCACGGACCATCTGGCAGTACTCGTCGGAGCTGCGCTGCCTGACCACCTCGGCCTGGGGGACGTCGACCGGCTCGGTGACGAGCGGAGCCTGGGGCTGTGCGAGCGCGCGGAGCAGTGCCTCGACCCGGCAGACCGCGTCCTCGTACGCCCAGTCGAGCCGTTCCTCGGAGTCGTCGTAGTTCACGGCGTTCGCGATGAGCCACACGTCGCCGGTGTGGTGGTCCATGACGGCGAGGTCCCCGACGAGGAGCATCGTCAGCTCGGGGATGCCCAGGTCGTCGATGCACGAGTCGGGCAGGCGTTCGAGGCGTCGTACGACGTCGTAGCCGAGGTAGCCGACGAAGCCGGAGACGAACGGTGGCTGGCCCGGCTCCGGTGCGGTGTGCAGGGCGGTGAGCGTCGTCGCGAGCGCGGCCAAGGGGTCCGAGTCGAGCGGGAGGCCGGTCAGTGGGCGGCCCTCCCAGGTCGCCCGGCCCCGGCTCGCCGACAACGTCCCGAGCGCGTTCACCCCGATGAAAGACCAGCGCCCGAAGCTGCCGTGCTCCGCGGACTCGAGCAGGAACGTACCGGGCCGCTCGCCGCAGAGCCGGTGGTACAGGCCGGTGGCGGTGAGGCCGTCCGCCTGGACCCGGGCATGGACCGGGATGACCCGCGCCCCGGCGTCCGCCGCTGCCCGGAAGCCGTCGGCGGAGGGGACGATCGCGACCATCAGGCGGTCCCGTCGTCCGCGAGCAGCATCTCCCCCGCGTCGAAGCAGGTGGCGGCGTTGGTGTGGCAGGCCGGGCCGACCTGGTCGACCTTGAGGAGGATCGTGTCCGCGTCGCAGTCCAGCCGTACCTCCCGCACGTGCTGGGTGTGTCCCGACGTCTCCCCCTTCACCCAGTACTCGCCGCGAGAGCGCGACCAGTACGTCGCGCGCCGGGTGGTGAGCGTGCGGCTCAGCGCCTCGTCGTCCATCCACGCGAGCATGAGGACCGCTCCGCTCGTCGCTTCCTGGACGATGGCGGGTCGCAGCGCGCCGGGAGAGTTGTCAGGCATGGCGACCATTCTCGCCCACCGCACCGCTCTCGAGGTCCCCGATGCGCCCCGTGGACTGCCGTGGTCCTGGGCTGCAGCGGTCCCGTACGGCCGGTACCGTGTCACGCGTGTCCGTGACCCTTCGACCCGCACGCACGGGCGACGTCCGAGACATCCGCCGTCTGGTCGCCCCGTACGCCGAGCGCCGCATCCTCATCGACAAGGACCCCGTCGCCTACTACGAGGGCGTGCAGCAGTTCGTCGTCGCCGAGCTCGACGGCAAGGTCGTCGGGTGCGGCGCGCTCCATGTCTTCTGGGAGGACGTGGCCGAGGTCCGTACGGTGGCGGTGGCCGAGGACGCCCGCGGCCACGGCGTCGGGGGGATGATCGTCGACCGTCTCATCGCCGATGCGCGCGAGCTCGGCGTCAGCCGCCTGTTCTGCCTCACGTTCGAGACCGACTTCTTCGCCCGCCACGGGTTCGTCCTCCTCGACGGCAACCCCGTGAGCCCCGAGGTCTTCAGCGAGCTCATCCGCTCGTACGACGAGGGCACCGCGGAGTTCCTCGACCTCGACCGTGCCAAGCCCAACACCCTCGGCAACACCCGCATGTGGCTGGAGCTCTGAGGAGCTCTCTCTCTCCTCCGGGTGGACGCTCTCTCGCTCCTGCGGGTGGACGCTCCTCACGCTTGAGCTCCTCTGCTCCCTGCCCCTCGAACGGCCACGACACGCGCGGTCGGTACGGCGTGTCGCCACACGAACTGGCCTCTCGTCGTGGCAAGAGGTGGAGGCGTCGGGGGTGTTCAGCCCTCTCCGTACTCTGGCGACATGACTTTCGCCCACACCGAACGACTCGCCCTGTGTGACGACGCCCTGAGCGCGGGACCCGACGCCCCCACTCTGGACGAGGGCTGGGCGGTAGCCGACCTCGTCGCGCACCTCTACGTCCGTGACAACGAGCCGCTGGCCGCGGCCGGGATCAGGCTCCCCCAGCTGGCCGCCCTGACATCCCGTCGGATGAACGCCGCCTTGCAACGGTTCGGGTTCGAAGGCCTGGTCAAGGCCGTACGGACCGGGCCTGGCCGTTGGGCCCTGCTGCGACTGCCGCGGGTCGACGCGCTCGTCAACCGCACGGAGATGTTCATCCACCACGAGGACATCCGCCGAGGCTCCGGCGAGGTCCGGCCGCGGGAGCTCCCAGTCCCCGTCGAGGACGAGCTCTGGGGTTCGCTGCGGATCGCGCGGCTCGCGCTGCGCAAGGCTCCGGTGGGGATCGTCCTCGAGCGCACCGATGGCGGAGCGTCACAACGCGTCAAGGCCGGGGACCGTACGGTCACGATCCTCGGCAAGCCCAGTGAGCTGACGCTGTGGGTCTCGGGCCGACGATCTGCCGCGGACGTACGGGTCGTGGGCGAGCCGGACGCCGTCGCGAGCCTGCAGGCCTTCGCCGCATCGACCTAGCTGCCGGCAGTCGCGGGACGAGAGGACAAACTGGCTGCCGACGTGGCCCTGGCCCCCGAAAGGTCACGACACGCGCGGTCCGTACGGCATGTCGCGACGCCAAGTGGCCTCTCGTCACCCCAACAGCAGCTCCAGGCCGTCGCCCACCCTTATGTGAAGTTGAGCGAGCCGAGGTCGAGCTTGAGGGCGCGCGCGACCCGCACCAGGAGGCGTTGTCGACGGTGCGTCTCGAACAGGTCCTCGGCGAACACCTCGAACACCTGGGCGCCGTGGTCACGGGCGACTGACGCGCGGTCCGCGTCCTGGCTCCGTGCTTGACGATCGGCATGCGTCGACCCCTGGTACTCGACGACGACACGCTCCTCGTCCCAGACGAGGTCGCCCAGGAGGAGCCAGCCGCCGTCGTCATCAGAGACAGTGACGTTGAGTCGCGGTTCCGGAAAGCCGGCGTGGATGAACAGGAGCCTGGTGAGGGACTCCATGGGTGATCGGCTTCCCCGACGGATCAAGGCGAGAGCCGTTCTCAAGGTCGCCGCGCCACGCGTTCGTACTCGCCTCGCAAGCGCATCGGAGAACACCTGAGTCGGATCCCCCTCGGGCAGCCGGTTCGCGATGCTGTCCCCTACGACGAGCAGGTCACCGAACGACAGCTCCGCGGGGACGAGCTCGCCGAGATCGCACCAGGTGTCGAGAGGCGCGACGGTACGGAGTCCCTCAGCTCGTTCGACCACTCGTTGCTCCAGCCCGCGATGTCCCGTGCATCCGGCTCGTCGAATGCGTGCGCGGGTGGTGTCGCGCATGACGTGGATGGTCGACTCGTGGGCCCGGCGCGGTAGCCAGAGGCTCCAGAGGGCCAACGCCGTCACGTGGGAGAAGGCGGTATCGGCGGGCAGCGCGACGGAGAATGTGTGAGCTCGCTCGACGGCTCCCACTGGTTCATCGAGAACGCGGGCACCGCGAGTGGGGATGTGCAGGTACGGCGAGCGCAGCTGCCCGGACGACATGCCGGCCGCCCGTCCGGAGCTGACCGAGAACGGTGAGTCGGCAAGGGTCGGGGGCAGGATCAGTGTGGTCACGCTCGGGACAGTTGACGGCGGCGGCCGCCTTCGTCA
>JACRAA010000047.1 GCA_016213595.1 Actinomycetota bacterium
ACTGGGCCAACCTCGTGATCCGAAAGGTGGTCAGCTGATGGCCGCAGTCGACCCCGCCTACGTCACCGCGAAGCCGGTCAACCCGGCCGGCCTGCCGACGGCGTACGAGCACGGCGGCCGCCTGACGCCCGAGGGCTCGAGCGTCGACCCGATCCTCGTCGAGATCGTCCAGGGCACGCTGGCCAGCGTCGAGATGGAGGTGGAGACGGCCATCGGGCGGACGTCGCTGAGCCCGATGATCCGCGACGCGCACGACTTCCGCGCCGGCATCCACGACCGCCAGCTGCGCAAGCTCACCGGCCGTTCCTACAGCGCGCTCGTGCACCCGATCGTGCGTGACTACCCGATCGAGGAGATGGTCGAGGGCGACGTCTTCTTCCACAACGACGTCTACGAGTCCGAGGGCGGCATCGGCCACCTGCCCGACCTCTGCGTCACCGTCCCGGTCTTCCACGAGGGCGAGGTGGTCGCCTTCGTGCAGGCCTTCGGCCACCACGACGACATCGGCGGCGCGGTGCCGGGGACCATGCCCAGCAACGCGACCACGGTCTACGAGGAGGGGCTGGCCGTCCCACCGATCAAGCTGTGGGACGCCGGCGTACCGAACCGGTCCGCCCTGCGGATCAAGACGCGCAACTCGCGGATTCCCGACAGCCTCGCCGCCGACCTCGACGCCGAGTGCTCGGCGTGCCTGATGGGCGCGCGGCGGCTCGGCGAGCTGTTCGACCGCTACGGGCGCGAGGCGATCGAGACGTCGTTCGACGCGATCCTCGACACCACCACCGAGACCTACCGGCGCGAGATCCTGTCGAAGATCCCCGACGGCACCTACGTCTGGGAGGACTACGCCGAGCACGACGGCGTCGACGAGCCGCAGCTGCACACCCAGCGGATCACCCTGACCAAGGTCAGCGACGCCCCGGCCGACCCGGAGAACGGCCGTCCCGCCGGACCGCGCCTGATCATCGACTTCACCGGCACGAGCAAGCAGGCGAGGGGGCCGATCAACCACTGCGGCGACTACGTCGGCGGCAACTTCCTCAAGAAGTGGCTCGCGCCCATCCTGCGCAACCTCGCCGACACCCCCGAGCGGATGGCCGAGCTCGACGTCAACGAGGGCATCGTGCCGCTGATCGAGATGCGTTTCCCCGAGAAGGGCACGCTCCTCACGCCGATCCACCCGGGCCCGACCAACGCCCGCACCTTCGTGATCCTGCGGCTGCTCGGCGTGCTCGCCGGTGTCGTGGCCAAGGCCGTCGACGGCAAGATGCCGGCCGATCAGGAGACGATCCGCTACACCGGGGTCTACGGCAAGGACCTCGACGGCAACGACTACCTCATGCGCGAGGTGCTCGGCGGCGGCTCGGGCGGTCGCTACTACGCCGACGGCGAGGACACCATCCACGTCGTGCCCGACTCGCGGAACCTGCCGACCGAGTTCACCGAGTCGCGCTTCCCGTTCATCGTCGAGCGGCTCGGCCTGGCCGTCGACTCCGGCGGCGCGGGCGAGTTCCGCGGCGGCCTCGGCTACGAGAAGCACATCCGGATGCTCAAGGACGGGCACTTCATGTCCATCGCCGACCGCTCGATCCTGGCCTGCTGGGGCGTGCGCGGCGGCAAGGCCGGCATGCCGTTCCAGGTCGTCATCGACCCGGGCGGCCCCGACGAGCGCGAGGTCGACGCCCTCGCCGACGCCGAGGCGATCAAGGCCGGCCAGCTCGTCCGGATCCGTACGACGGGTGGTGGCGGCTGGGGCGACCCGCTGGTCCGCAATCCCGCGTCCGTCGTCCGCGACGTCGTCTGGGGCAAGGTGTCGGCCGAGGCAGCGCTGCGCGACTACGGCGTGGTGCTGACCGGGTCGACGGACGCCGGTGACCTGTCGTTCGACGAGTCCGCGACGACCGCCGAGCGTGCGGGCCGGACGCCGTGGAGCCGTGAGGACGACGCGTTCTTCGACCGCGGTCCGGGCTACGCCTCGCTCGCAGACGGCGCGGCCTCCGCCGAGGTCGACCGGATCTGACGTGCGCGTCGCGGTCCTGGGTGGTCACGGCAAGACCGGACGTGCCGTCTGCGCTGCCCTCGCCGACCCCGTGCCGCTGGGACGTGCGGACTGGGCAGACCTCGCCCGCGCCGTCGACGGGTGCGAGGCGGCCTACGTCATCGCGCCGAACCTGCACCCCGACGAGCCGGCCTACGTCGCCACCGTCTTGCGCGCGCTGAAGGAGGCCGACGTCGGACGGGTGGTCTACCACTCCGTCGCCTCGCCCCACGTCCCCGCGATGCCGCACCACCTCGGCAAGGCCGTCAGCGAGGACCTCGTCCGCCGCAGCGGCCTGGCCTGGACGATCCTCCAGCCGGGTGCCTACCTCCAGAACCTCGACCTCACCGGTCCGATCGAGGTGCCGTACTCCCTCGACATGCCCTTCGGCTTCCTCGACCTCGCCGACCTCGCTAGGGTCGCCGCGCTCGTGCTGGCGGAGGACGGACATGTGGGAGCGACGTACGAGCTCGCCACCCGCGCCGCCACGGTGCGCGAGCTGGCCACCGAGGCCGGTGTCGAGGCGCGGCAGGTGCCGGACCCGGGAACGCATCCGTGGCTGTCGGCGATGTTCGCCTACTACGACGACCACGGCCTGCCGGTCGGGACCCGCGTGCTGCGGTCGCTGCTTGCCTGA
>JACRAA010000420.1 GCA_016213595.1 Actinomycetota bacterium
CGGTGCTCACCGTCGAGACGTTCCGCGACGAGGACGAGGCGGTGACGATCGCCAACGACAGCATCTACGGCCTCGCCGGCGCCGTGTGGACCCAGGACGCCGGCCGCGCCCAGCGCGTCGCCGCCCGCCTGCGGATGGGGACGGTCTGGAGCAACGACGACCACCCCTACGTCCCCCAGGCCGAGTGGGGCGGCTACAAGCAGTCGGGCACGGGCCGCGAGCTCGGCCTGGCCGGGCTCGAGGAGTACCGCGAGACCAAGCACGTCTGGCACAACATCCGGCCGGCCGTGCAGCACTGGTTCTCGCCGGGCAGTTCCTCAACGGGCAGCGGGGAGTAGGCCATGGCCGCGGACCGGTACGACGTCGTCATCGTGGGTGGTGGGTCGGCCGGGTGCGCGCTCGCCAACCGGCTCTCCGCGGATCCCTCGGTCTCGGTGCTGGTGCTCGAGGCTGGCCGCACCGACCGCTTCGACCCGCTCATCCACGCGCCCGCTGCCCTGCCGTTCCCGATCGGGAACCCGCTCTACGACTGGAAGTACGAGAGCGAGCCGGAGCCGGCGATGAACGACCGCCGGGTCCACCACGCCCGCGGCAAGGTGCTCGGCGGCTCGTCGTCGATCAACGGGATGATCTTCCAGCGCGGCAATCCGATGGACTACGAGCGCTGGGCCGCCGACCCGGGCATGGAGGCGTGGGACTACCGCCACTGCCTGCCCTACTTCAAGCGGATGGAGTCGCTGATCCTCCCCGACGGCCAGGTCGGAGCAGACGCCTGGCGCGGCGGGTCCGGGCCCCTCAAGCTCGAGCGCAGCCCCGCCACCAACCCGCTCTTCAGTGCGTTCTTCGAGTCCGCCCAGCAGGCCGGCTACCTGCTCACCGACGACGTCAACGGCTACCGCCAGGAGGGCTTCGGCCGCTTCGACCGCACCATCGTGAAGGGCGTGCGGATGTCCGCCGCGCGCGCCTACCTGCGCCCGGTGATGGGCCGCAAGAACCTCACGGTCGAGACGTTCGCGCACGCCACGAAGGTGCGCTTCGAGGGCAAGCGGGCCGGCGGCGTCGACTACCTCCGCGCCGGCCGCAGGCACCACTACGTCGGCGCGGGCGAAGTGATCCTCTGCGGCGGCGCGATCAACTCGCCCCAGCTGCTCCAGCTCTCGGGCATCGGCAACGCCGAGCACCTGCGTCCCCTCGGCGTGGAGATGGTGCACGACCTGCCGGGCGTCGGGGAGAACCTCCAGGACCACCTCGAGGTCTACATCCAGTACGCCTCGCTCCAGCCGGTCTCGATCGTCGAGGGCCTCAAGTGGCGCAACCGCCCGCTGGTCGGCCTCGAGTGGCTGCTCAAGCGCACCGGCACGGCGGCGTCGAACCACTTCGAGGGTGGCGGCTTCTGCCGGTCCAACGACGACGTCGACTGGCCGAACCTGATGTTCCACTTCCTGCCGATCGCGATCCGCTACGACGGCTCGCAGCCGGCCGGCCAGGACAAGTACGCCCACGGCTACCAGGTGCACATCGGCCCGATGTACGCCGACACCCGCGGCTGGGTGCGCATCGGGTCGACCGACCCGCGGCAGAAGCCGAAGATGCTCTTCAACTACCTGTCCACCGAGACCGACCGCAAGGAATGGGTCGAGGCCGTGCGGGTGGCGCGCGACATCCTCAACCAGCCGGCGTTCGCGCCGTTCAACGGCGGCGAGCTCTCGCCCGGACCGGCGGTCAGCACCGACGAGGAGATCCTCGACTGGGTGCGCAAGGACGCCGAGACCGCCCTGCACCCGTCCTGCACGGCGAAGATGGGCACCGACGACATGTCGGTCGTCGACCCGGCCACCATGAAGGTCCACGGCACCGACGGCCTGCGGGTCGTCGACGCCTCGGTCTTCCCCTACGTCACCAACGGCAACATCTACGCCCCCGTGATGATGGTCGCCGAGAAGGCCGCCGACCTCATCGCAGGTCGTACGCCGTTGGACCCCGCGGACGCGCCGTACTACCGGCACCGTGGCGACAGCCCGCTCTACCCTCCCGGCGACCGTCGCAACGACCTCGTCGACCGCCCGACCCAGCCCGTAGGGGAGCAGTCATGACCGCAGCACTGTCCGTCGACAACCTCTGGAAGATCTTCGGAGCGAGTGCCGACAAGATCATCGGCACCCCCGACGCCGAGCTCTCCCGCGCCGACCTCAAGGCCAAGACCAACTGCGTGGTCGGGGTCAAGGACGTCTCCTTCGAGGTGGCCCCGGGCGAGGTCTTCGTGGTGATGGGCCTGTCCGGGTCGGGGAAGTCGACGCTCGTGCGGCTGCTGACCCGCCTCATCGAGCCGACCAGCGGCACGGTGTCGCTCAACGGGATGGACATCACCTCCGCCTCGGCGAGCCAGCTGCGCGACGTACGCCGCAAGCAGGTGTCGATGGTCTTCCAGCACTTCGGCCTCCTGCCCCACCGCCAGGTGATCGACAACGTGGCCTACGGCCTCGAGGTGCGCGGGGTCGCCAAGAAGGACCGGCGCGCCAAGGCCGCCGAGATCGTCGAGCTGGTGGGGCTGCAGGGCTACGAGAAGTCCTACCCCGACCAGCTCTCCGGTGGCATGCAGCAGCGCGTCGGGCTGGCGCGGGCGCTCGCCGGCGACCCCGAGATGCTGCTGTTCGACGA
>JACRAA010000422.1 GCA_016213595.1 Actinomycetota bacterium
CACTGCCGGCTCAGCCTTCCGCCACGCTCGTTGAGCAGCAGGGCCGGCGTCGCCCGGACCGCTCGTGCCGCGAGCGCGGGCCGGCCACGGACGAGCCAGGCCTCGACCGCAGCGCGCGCGTACGAGCCGAGAGGCACGAGCCTCTCCTTGTCGCCTTTGCCGATGAGCCGCAGCCCCAGGGCAGGGTCACCCAGCGCCCGTTCGACCTCGTCCACGTCCAGCCCGATCACTTCGCTGATGCGTGCGCCGGTGCCGTACAGCAGCTCGGTGAGCGCGACGTCGCAGAGCTGCGAGGAGGTCCCTCGGCCCGCAGTCTGCGGCGCCGACGCCGTCTCCCCGTCCGTACCGGCCGCGGCGATGAGGCGCTGGACCTCGTCGACCGACAGCGCCTTGGGCAGCCTGCGCGCGGGCCTCGGCGCTGCGACGTGCCGGGACAGGTCGTCCGTCGTCACGTGCTCCACCGCCCAGAACCGCTGAAGCCCCCGCACTGCGGCGAGCATGCGCGCGATGCTTGCCGGAGCGAGCACAGCACCCTCCGGCGAGGGGTCCCTCAGGGAGGTCGCGTACGCCTCGACGGTGTCGCGGCTCACCGAGCCCGGGTCGCTGACGCCCCGCTCCCGCAGCCACGACACGTACCGGTCCAGGTCCCGACCGTAGGCCGCGAGGGTGTTGCTGCTGAGGCCGCGCTCGACGCGCAGGTGGTCGAGGTAGGTGGACGTCTCTCGCCCGAGCGGGTCGGTGGCCACGGACGCCCACTGTGCCATCGGCGTCCTGCGGGTGCAACGAACCGGCGGCGCGGCGCTCGAGACGGTCGCGGCTCGCTTCAGGGAGCCTGTTTCCCGGCCCCGCGGCAACTTCCTGCGAGTCCATCCTGCGGCGGTTCTCCCGGCGGTCCCGCGGCTAGTGTCTCGCCATGGCCTTCTTCGACCTCCCCGTTGACCAGCTCGAGGAGCAGCGCCCGACCGTCGCCCGTCCCGACGACTTCCAGGCCTTCTGGACGAGGACTCTCGACGCGGAGCTCAGCCGCCCGCTCGACGCGCGGATCCTGCCGGTCGAGACGCCGCTGCGGACACTCGACGTGTTCGACGTGTCCTGGGTCGGCTACGGCGGCCAGCGCGTACAGGCGTGGCTGCGGCTGCCCGCCGGGACCTCGGAGCCGGTGCCCGCGGTGCTGCAGTACCGCGGCTACTCGGGTGGCCGCGGCTACCCCTTCGTGGACTCGGAGTACGCCTCGGCCGGCTACGCGCACTTCCTGCTGGAGTCGCGCGGCCAGGGCTGGCGCACTCCCTCGCTCACCGCGACGACCCCGGACCTGGACCCGGCCGGCGGCGAGATGCATCACCCGGGCCTCATGACGCTCGGCATCGGCGACCGGGAGCGCTACTACTACCGGCGCCTGTACGTCGACGCGGTCCGTCTGCTGCAGCTCGCAGGGCAGGAGCCAAGGGTCGACGCGACGAGGATCGTGGCGCTGGGGACCAGCCAGGGTGGTGGCCTGACCATCGCCGTGGCCGCGCTCGCGGCGCTCTCGGGCCTTCCGCTCGCCGCTGCCCTGCCCAACGTGCCGTTCCTGTGCCACTTCCGCAGGGCGGTCGGGCTCACCGACGCGAACCCGTACGCCGAGATCGCCCAGTACCTCGCGGCCCACCCCGCCGAGGAGGAGCGGGCGTTCAGGACGCTGTCGTACTTCGACGGCGCGAACCTCGGCACGTACGCGAAGGTCCCAGCCCTGTTCTCCACCGCAGGCATGGACCAGATCTGTCCCCCGTCGACCGTGTACGCGGCCTACCACGCGTGGGGCCACGACGACAAGGCGATCACGTACTACCCGTGGAACGGTCACGAGGGCGGCGGCGACCACCACACCTGGCACACGCTGCACTGTCTGGCGGAGCGGTTCGGCACGCGTTGACGAGGACGGCCGTCGCGGTCGTCGCGGTCAGGCCTTCCTGACGGTCACCTCGGAGGTCAGCACCCTGCCTTCGCCGACCACCCGCATGCGTCCGGTGAGCCTCACCGTCGCCTGCAAGGGACGGTCCTCGCTGGACGTGCCCACGCTGAGGACGATGTCGCCCGGCTCGACGACGCGCGTGTAGTCGAGGCCCGTGAAGGAGAACAGGTCGGCGTGCAGCGAGACGTCGAGCTCGGCGGACTCTCCCGCGTCGAGCGCGACCTTCGCGAAGCCCACCAGCTGCTTCAGTGGGCGTACGACCGAGGCGACGGGGTCGGACGCGTAGACCTGGACGACCTCCGCCCCCGACCGCGGACCAGTGTTCGTGAGGCGGACAGTCAGCCGTACGGTCCCTGCCACGTCGACCTCTGAGGCATCGGTGGTGAGGTGGGCCAGCTCGAACGAGGTGTACGAGAGGCCGTGGCCGAACGGGTAGAGCGGCCTCGGGTCGAGGTTGGACACTCCCTCGGAGAACCAGCCGAGCGGCGCGGCGAGGTACGTCCCCGGCTGGCCACCGCGGCCCGACGGGATCGCGACGGGAAGGTGACCGGAGGGGTTGAGCCGGCCGCTCAGTACTCCCGCGATGGCTGCCGCGCCTTCGACGCCCGGCATGAACGCGGCGATGACGGCCCGGCAGCGCGACGCGTAGGCGCCGAGTGCGTACGGCCGCCCGGAGACCAGGAGCAGCACGGTCGGCGTACCGGTCGCGAGGACCGCCTCGACGAGCTCGCCCTGCAGCCCGGGGAGGCCGAGGTCCTCCGAGTCACAGCCCTCGCCCGAGGTGCCGGTGCCGAAGAGGCCGGCGAGGTCCCCGACCGCGACGACGGCGACGTCCGCGTGCCGCGCAGCCTCGACCGCCGCGTCGAGCTGCGAGCGGTCCTCCGCGAGGAACGGAACGCCGGCAGCGCTGACGATTCGGGATCCCGGAAGCTCCGCGACGAGGCCGTCAGCGAGGGAGGCGACGTCGAGGCCGATGCCGCCGTACTCGAACCTGCTCAGGACATGGTTGGGGAAGGCGTAGCAGCCCATGAAGGACCTCGGCTCCTCCGCGATGGGTCCGACGAGCGCGATCGTCGGCGCGGCGAGCGGCAGGATGCCGTCGTTGGCCAGCAGGGCGACGCTGCCCTCGGCGACGCGACGGGCGATGTCACGGTTCCGGGGGGAGTCGAGGTCGCGCGCCGGGTCGCCCTGAGCCTCGGGGTCCCAGTCGGGGTCGAGCAGCCCGTGCCGGATCTTCTGCTCCAGGACGCGCAGCACAGCCCGGTCCAGCACTGCCTCCTCAAGCCGGCCCTCGGCCACGTCGTCCGCAAGGGTGCGGTACGCGGTCGTCTGCGGGAGCTCGACGTCCAGCCCTGCCGACAGCGCCAGCCGTCCGGCCTCCGGCAGATCGGCGGCGACGTGGTGCATGAGATGGAGGAAGCCGATGGCGCCGTAGTCGCTGACGACCGTCCCCGCGAACCCCCATCGTTCCCGTAGCACGTGGGTCAGCAGGTCGCGCGAGGCGGCGACCGGCACGTTGTCGATGTCGGAGTAGGAGTTCATGACCGACTCGACGCCGCCCAGCCGTACCGCCATCTCGAAGCTCGGCAGCATGACGTCCTCGAGCTCGCGGCGCCCCATCGGAACCGGCGCGTGGTTGCGGGCCGCGCGGGAGGCGGAGTAGCCGACGAAGTGCTTGAGCGTGGCCGCGACACCCGCGCGCTGCAGGCCCTGGACGTACGCGGTGCCGATGGTGCCCACGACGTACGGGTCCTCGCCGATCGTCTCCTCG
This sequence comes from Actinomycetota bacterium, assembly GCA_016213595.1. Classification (GTDB taxonomy): domain Bacteria; phylum Actinomycetota; class Actinomycetes; order Propionibacteriales; family Propionibacteriaceae; genus Fen-668. Next base: position 3,723 of record JACRAA010000422.1, read on the forward strand.
ACACGGCCCCACCGGTAGTCGCGCACCACGTCCAGCAGCGGGGACAGACCCTGGTGGACACCGACGGCACGCAGGTCGTCGCCGATCGCCTGAGCCATCTCCGCGACCAGCGCCGGGTCGAACGTGGCACCCCAGGCGATGGCCGCCGGGTACACCGTGGCACGGTACGTGGTGAAGCCCGTCAGGCACTCCTCGTGGACGATCGCCGGGACGCCCAGCCGGTGCAGCTCCACCACACGCTGCTGCGCAGCGCGGACCCGGGCAACGCCCTCAGCGACCTCGACCGGCTCGGTCCCGAAGACCCGTGTGAGATGGCCCAGACCGTGGGCTGCGACCTCGTCCAGGGTGCTCGCGGCGAACACGCTCTCCATCGGCGCGACCTCGCCGCCCCCGGACGTCCTGGTCTCACGAGCCCAGTGGGACCCGAGCTGGGCGGCCTTCTCCGTGGTCGTCAGCTCGGCGAGCAACGCCTCTGCCCGTTCGGTGACGCTGCGCGTCGTGTCGTGCCAGAGATCCACGGCTATCCCTTGTCTGTACGGACCGCCCTGGCCGACCAGGGCGCATCGCCCGGCCTGAGCTGGTCCAGCCGGCCCTCGTGGATCGCCGCCGCGAGGCTCAGTGCACCCACGATGAGGCTGGGGTTGTGGACCGCGCCTTCGTAGATCCGGTTGATGATGTCGTCGAGCGCTGCCCAGTGGACGTTCATGTGGGCCTCCTCGTCGCCGGCCACGAACCCCTCCGGCCGTCCGACCTGCACGAGGTCGCGGGCCAGGTAGACCCGAATCGACTCGGAGCTGCCACCCGGCGAGCTGAACATGTCGACGAGCACCCGCCAGTCCTTCGCCGCCAGCTCGGCCTCCTCGGCGAGCTCGCGCTGTGCGGCGGTGAGGGGGTCCTCGTTCTCCACGTCGAGCAGGCCCGCCGGTGGCTCGACCTCCAGCCAGCCGACGGGATGGCGGTACTGGGTGACGACAGCGACCCGCTGCGCGTCGTCGAGGGCGATGATGGCCACCGCACCCATGTGGTCGAGGTACTCCCTGACCATCGTCTGCCCATCAGGCGTGGTCACCTCGTCGGTGACGAACCGCATGAGGCGGCCGCGTACCTCGTCGACCCGTCGGGAGGGCCAGGCCAGCCGGACGTCGTGGAGCCCGTCCGCGGGAAGGTCGGACCCGGGGAGGCTCATTCGACTGCCTCGGGAAGACGGCCCGCGTTGCGGCGGTGCAGTGCCGCTTCCACGAGGCCCTTGAACAAGGGGTGGGGCTTGGTCGGGCGGGACTTGAGCTCGGGATGAGCCTGCGTCGCCACGAAGAACGGGTGCACCTCGGTGGGAAGCTCGATGAACTCGACCAGCTTGCCGTCGGGCGAGGTCCCGGAGACCACGAGACCGGCCTTCTCGAGCTGCGGGCGGTACGAGTTGTTGACCTCGTAGCGGTGACGGTGGCGCTCCGTGACCTGCCTCGTCGCGTACAGCCGGCTGACGATCGAGCCACGGGTGAGCTCTGCGGGGTAGGAGCCGAGCCGCATCGTGCCGCCCAGGTCACCGCCGCCGGAGACGATCTTCACCTGCTCGGCCATCGTGGCGATGACGGGGTGCGAGGTGTCGGGGTCGAACTCGGTCGAGGCGGCGCCTTCGAGACCTGCGAGGTCGCGGGCCACCTCCATGACCATGCACTGCAGGCCCAGGCACAGCCCGAGGATGGGCACCTGGTTCTCCCGCGCGTAGCGGATCGCGCCGATCTTGCCCTCGACCCCACGGATGCCGAAGCCGCCGGGCACGACGATCCCGTCGACCTCCCCGAGCGCGCGCGCGGCACCCTCCGGTGTCCCGCAGTCGTCGGACGGCACCCACTCGATCGCGACCTTGGCCCAGTTGGCAAAGGCGCCGGCGCGGAGCGCCTCCAGCACCGACAGGTACGCGTCGGGCAGGTCGATGTACTTGCCGACGAGCGCGATCGTGACGTCGTCCTTGGGGCTGTGGACGCGCTCGAGCAGGTTGTCCCACGCCTTCCATGCCACGTCGCGGAACGACAGGTTGAGCCGGCGGACCACGTACGCGTCCAGACCCTCGGTGTGGATCACCTTCGGGATCTCGTAGATCGAGGGGGCGTCGGGGCACGAGATGACGGCGTCCTCGTCGACGTCGCACATCAGCGCGATCTTGCGCTTCACGCTGTCGGGCACGGGCCGGTCGCAGCGGCAGACGAGGGCGTCGGGCTGGATGCCGACCTGGCGGAGCGCGGCGACCGAGTGCTGCGTGGGCTTGGTCTTGAGCTCGCCGGACGGCCCGATGTCCGGGACGAGGGACACGTGGAGGAAGAACACGTTCTCACGGCCGATGTCGCGGCGCACCTGACGGGCGGCCTCCAGGAACGGCAGCGACTCGATGTCGCCGACGGTGCCGCCGATCTCGTGGATCACGACGTCGACGCCCGGCCTGGCCATGGCCAGCATCTCGTCCTTGATCTCGTTGGTGATGTGCGGGATGACCTGCACCGTGTCACCCAGGTAGTCGCCGCGGCGCTCCTTGGCGATCACCGACGAGTACACCTTGCCCGTCGTCACGTTCGCGTCGCCGGTGAGGTTCACGTCGAGGAACCGCTCGTAGTGGCCGATGTCGAGGTCGGTCTCGGCACCGTCCTCAGTGACGAAGACCTCGCCGTGCTGGAAGGGGTTCATCGTGCCCGGGTCGACGTTCAGGTACGGGTCGAGCTTCTGCATGGTCACGTTGAGCCCGCGAGCGACGAGCAGCGAACCCAGACTGGAGGCCGTGAGGCCCTTGCCGAGAGAGGAGACGACGCCGCCGGTGACGAAGATGTGCTTGGTGTTCTCTGTCTTGCCCACGGGCCTCCAGCCTATACGGAGACGGACGTCTCCCCCGCCACGGCCATACCGTGGCGCGCCGCGACAGGCCCCGACGAAGGCCCCGTCGGCCTACCATGAGGCGTGACCAATGCGCCCACCGGAGAACCGGCGCCTCAGTGGCAGCAGCCCTCGTTCTCCTCCGATGCTGCCTCTTCTGCTGCCTCTTCTCATGCTGCCCCCGCGGTCCAGGCTCCGGTCAGCTCTGGGTCCCTCATCCTGCCGAGGGCGGGCGTGACACCGCCTTCCGCGACGGAGACGCTCCTCGGTACGGTCGCGGGCCTGGTCTGGCCGGTCATGATCGTGCTGGCCATCATGGGCGCTGTGAGCTGGTGGCCGGCGATCCTCGTCGCCATCATCGCCAGCGCCGTGCTCGGCAACACCCGGAACCACCTCAAAGCGCGGCGCCGCGCCCTCGACCGCCGGGCCGGCCTCCCCGGGCAGAAGAACGGACTGCGCTGAGAAGCCCCCTCAGGGGGTGGTGACGGTCACCGGGACCCGACCGGTGAGCAGCAGCAGGCCGTACGAGACGTCGTGGCCGTCCCGCTGCTTGACCAGGCGGTGGATCTCCTCCACGGCCAGGTCCACGAATCCTGCGGCGGCGGCCATCGACAGAAGCTGCCGCCGCGTGAACCCGTGGTGGGGGATCTCCCCGCTCTTGTCGTCGTGGAAGCTCCCGTCCTCGGCTGCCAGGTCGACGAACGCGATGTAGCCCCCGGGTACGAGATGGCAGAGGACGGACTCGAGGAGCCCCTCGACATCGCTGACGTGGTGGAGCATGAGGAGGCTGACGGCGAGGTCGAAGGGAGCCCCGGGCGGTGTCTCCGACGTGATGTCGAGGCAGACTGCCGACAGGGTCGACATGCCGGCGGCCGCGATCCGCTCCTGGGCCACCGTCACCATGCCGGGACTGGTGTCGACGAGAACGATGCGTCCCACCCGTTCGGCCAGCACCCGGCTGAGCAGGCCGGTACCGCTTCCTACGTCCACCACGGACCACGTGTCCTGCAGTGGCACTCGTGCCGCGATCGCCTCGGCCACAGCCTGCGCCCGCTCGGTGTGGCTCGGCTCGTCCTCCCAGGTCGCCGCCAGGTCGTCGAACCGGTTCATCGGCCCCCACCGTCCTTCCTCGCCCTGCTGAGAAGGTCGCGGGCGTGGTCGCGAGAGGCCGTCGTGTCGTCGTGGCCCCCCATCATGCGGGCCAGCTCCCGGAGCCGGTCCTCCCCGTCGACCGCACGCAGCCCGGAGGTCGTCACGCTGCCGTCGTCGGACGTGGCGACGACGAAGTGACGGTCCCCGTACGCGGCCACCTGGGCCAGGTGGGTCACGACGATGACCTGGGTCAGGGTCGCGAGCCGGGCGAGGCGACTGCCCACCTCCAGGGCGACCGCACCGCCGATACCAGCGTCGACCTCGTCGAAGACGAACGTCTC
>JACRAA010000045.1 GCA_016213595.1 Actinomycetota bacterium
GCTCGGGGAACCTGTTCGGTGATGGACGGGGCGCCGCGCTTGCGGTACGTGAGGAGCGTCACGTCGAAGCGCTGGGACAGCAGGTCGGCCCACTGGTACGCGACCCAGGCCTCACCCACGTCGCCGGCGTTGACGGTGGGGGCGACCAGAAGGATCCGCACCGGCTCACGCTATCGCGGCGGAGCGGCGCCGCCCAGTATCGTGACGCCATGGGGGATGTGGCGATCGTCGTCGTCACGTACAACAGCGAGGACTGCATCACGGCGCTCCTCGACTCCCTCGCCGACAGCGGCGCGGCCGCGACGGTCGTGGTGGACAACGGGTCGACCGACCGCACGACCTCCCTCGTCGAAGGCCGGCCCGGCGTCACGCTTGTCCGCTCGACCAACGTCGGCTACTCCGGCGGTATCAACAGGGGCGTCCGTGAGGCCCCGGACGCGGATGCGTACCTGATCCTCAACCCCGACCTCGTCGCACAGCCCGGACTGGTCACGACCCTGGCCACGGGTCTGTCGGAGCCCGGTGTGGGGGTGGTCGTGCCGCTCGTGCTCGGCTCCGACGGCCGCCGCCAGGACTCGCTGCGCCGGGAACCCTCGCTGCTGCGCGCCCTCGGCCTCACCTGGACCGGGATCCCTGGTCTCAGCGAGTACGTGACCGGGGATGGCGAGTACGCGACCCCGCGCGACGCCGACTGGGCGCTGGGCGCCGCGATCATGTTCAGCCGGGCCTGCTACGAGGCCGTCGGAGGCTGGGACGAGTCGTACTTCCTGTACTCGGAGGAGACCGACTTCTGCCTGCGCGCCCGAGACGCGGGGTGGCGGACCCGGCTCCTCCCGGACGCTGTGGTCGTCCATCATGAGGGCGGGTCCGGACGCAGCGACGCGACCCACGTCATGCAGATCGTCAACCGCGTTCGCCTGTACGCGCGGCGGCACTCAAGGCCTGCCGGGTACGCGTACCTCGCTCTCAACGTCCTGTCCGAGCTCACGTGGCTCGCCCGTGGCCAGACGCAGTCGAGGGCCTCGGTGCTCGGGCTGTTACGCCCGAGCACGAGGCCCTCGGAGCTGGGTTGCGGTCAGTCACTGCTGCCGCGATGAACCGTCAGGCGTTGACCGCCGAGAGGTTCTCGTCCCAGTAGTTGCCAGAGGCGAGGTTGTTCGCTCCGGACGGGTCGAACGCCGTGATCGGGCCGTACGAGCCGCTGTTCGGGTAGTACAGCTTCGAGAACCGGTTGTTCGTGATCTGGATGTTGTACGTCTTGCCGTACCGCTGGTTGTCGCCGCCGTAGATGGTGTAGCCACCACCTGCGACCAGGTTGTTCGTGATGAGGCGGTTCGCCTCGATGCCGAAGTCCTGGAAGAGGCTGATCGCGTCGGTCTGGTCGAACCTGTTGAGGATCGTGTTGTGACGGATCGTCATCATGTCCGTCGAGCCGTTCGACGTGGTGCCGTTGATGTGGTCACCGGTCTGGTAGCCGAGGTCATGGACGTAGTTGTCCGCGATGAGACCGCCGTAGATCTGGATCCCCGTGCTCGAGTTCGTCACGTTGTTCCGAAGGACCTGGGTGCCAGTCGAGTCGCCGTAGATGTCCTTGATCCCGACCATGAGGCGCGGGGTGCCGCCCGGGACGCCGATCTCGCTGTTGCTGATCACGGCGTTCGTGGCGTGCTGGAGGCCGATGCCCCAGCTCTCACCGCCGACGAGGACGCGGGTGTTCGTCACCGTGACGTTGGAGCCGGCCATGTTGATCGAGCCGGAGACGATCACGTTGGAGACGACCGCGCCGGAGTTCGCCTGAAGCCAGCCGCGGCTGTCCCAGACCCACCCGGGCCCGGAGGTGACGTCCGCAGGCACACGCTTGAGAACCGTGCCAGCCGGGATGCCGGTGTTGGTGGCGTCCGGGTAGCCGCAGCGGCTCGGGAGGCTGACGCAGCTGGTGAGACCCGAGGAGCTCGTCGTCGTGGAGGCCGTCGCGGTCGCGGTGGGCGCCGTGGCGGTCGGCGCGGGCGCCGACGACGTCGAGGTGGTCGGCTTCGGGGTGGTGCTCGTGGCCGTGGGCGACGGTGCGACGGTCGTCGACGTGCTGCTGGTGGTCGGCGTCGTGGTCGCGGTCGACGTGCTGGTGGCGCTCGTCGCCGTGGCGAGGGGAAGGGCCGCACCGGACGTCACGCCGGGCGCGAAGGAGAGGTCGACCCAGTAGTTGCTTCCCTGCCACGAGTTCGTGGGGAACTTGCTCGTCGAGCCGTACGCGTACACGCCGACGTTGCTGCTCGGCGTCGTGAGGCTCGTGGACACCGAGCTGCCGGAGAACCGCTCGGTGGCCACGTACCGGCCGTAGGAGGCGTGGTACGAGACGACGTAGCTGGTGCCGGCGTTCAGCTGGATGGGCTTGGCGAAGGTCGCGCTCTGCCACCCGGTGCTGGTCTCGTTGCTGAACGTGACCTTGCCGATGAGGCTGCCGGTGCTGGTCCACAGGGAGCCGGTGTGGGTGCCCCGGTTCTCGGGGGTCTTGTAGAAGCGGACGGCGGTGGCCTGTCCGGTGGTGGAAGCGGTGAAGCGGGTACCGAGCTCAACCGAGCCGGTGTCGCTGTCGACCGCCGCTTGGGCGGGGGCGCTGGTGCCCCAGATCGTGTCCACGGTGGCGGCGCTGGCGGTGGCCGACGACCAGACTGCGGCGCTGGTCGTGCCGAGGGCCAGGGCCGCGACGAGCGCGATACCCGTCCTGGAGACGCGCGCTCTTCGGGCGCGCTTGATGAAGCTCATGAGAGGAGATGCCTTTCACAGTCGACGAACTGGTGGGGTATTCAGTTGTCTCTCTGCGGTGACACGAACCTTTCGAGGACTTGGTACTTGGGGAACCGAGTCCTTGGGCCACGCCCCGCTGAGGCAGCTGGATCCTGAGAAACCCTGATAAAACTCTGAGAGTGTCTCAGGCTAATCACAGAGAGTCAAATGCGGCGGATAGGCGTTGCTGGGTCGCGTCACGCCGCACGCAGGTCGTACAGGATCAGCGGCACTCCCATCCGTTGACGATCGGGTTGTTGCTGTCGAGGTTCTGACCGGTCTCCAGGAGCACGTTGCCCGAACGGCGCCATCCGTCGCTGGGCGCTCCACGCGTGTACCAGACGCCCCAGCTACCGACGCAGGCGTAGCGCGAGTTGGAGAAGCGGTTGTCGGTGAAGGTGACGTTGGTCACTGAGTAGCCGCCGGCCGGGCTGGTCTCCGAGGGGTTGTAGTCCTCCGCGTAGATGGAGAAGCCGCCGCCCTGGATGAGGTTGTTGCTCACCGCGATGTTCGCGGCGCTCTTGCGGCCGTCCCAGATCGCGATGGCTGACGTCTGGTCGAAGGCCACGTCGAACGTGTTGTGGCGGATGACGCCGTTCTTCGCGCCCTCGGTCTGGTAGCCGTCCACATGTCCGTTCGCGGCAGCCGTCGTGAAGTTGTGGAGCCAGTTGTCGGCGATGGTGAAGTTGTCGCCGGTCCCGTCGACGCCCAGGTCGGACGCCCAGGAGAAGATCCCGTCGTTGACCTCGGTGCAGTCGTTCGCGGTGGCCACCATGGACGCGCCCTCGTGCCAGATGCAGGTGTGGGTCGCGTTGAGGCCGTCGAGCAGGTTGTGGTCGATCGTGGCGCTCGCCCCGTTGAGGACCTTCACCACGCCCGTCCCGTTGACGCCGCCGGCGCTGTTGGTGATCCAGCTGTTGCGGATCGTGACGTTCTTCGCGTTGACCATCACGCCGCCACTGATCTTGTAGCCGTCGATCACGGTGTTGTCAGCCGTGATGGTCAGGCCTCCGGTCACCGTCCGGGAGAACACCTGGCCCGCGGGGTAGCCCGTGTTCCCGGGACCTGCCCAGCCGCACGCCGCGAGGTTGCTCCACACGGCAGAAGTGCTGCAGGAGGCTGGGGGCGGGGTGGACGTTGTGGCAGTCGGCGTCGCCGACGTGCTCGGCGCGGTCGCTGAGGGGCTGGGTGTCGTCGAGGTGCTGGGTGCTGTGGCGGAGGTGCTGGGTGCCGCCGAGGTCGAGGGTGCCGTCGCTGAGGCGGTGCTCGTCGGGGTCGTGCTCGCCGACGCGCTCGCTGTCGGCGTGGTCGTCGAGGTCGTGCCCGGCGTGAACGTGAGGTCGACCCAGTACTGGCTCGAGCGCCAGCTGTTCGTCGGGAAGGCGCTCGCCGTGCCGTACGCGTAGGCGCCGACGTTGCTCGTCGGGATCTTGAGGTTCGCCGAGGCGGACGTCCCGGAGAAGCGCGGCGTGGAGAGGTACCGGCCGTAGGGGGCGTGGTAGGAGACGACGTAGCTGGTGCCGGCGGTGAGCTGGATGGGCTTGGCGAAGGCGGCGCTCTGCCAGCCTGTGCTGGTCTCGCCCGAGAAGGTGACCCTGCCGATGAGCGTGCCCGTGGTCGTCCACAGGGAGCCCGTGTGGGTGCCGCGGTTCTCGGGGGTCTTGTAGAAGCGGACCGCTGTGGCCTGTCCGGTGGTGACCGCGGTGAAGCGGGTGCCGAGCTCAACAGAGCCGGTGTCGCTGTCGACCGCGGCCTGGGTCGGGGCGCTGGTGCCCCAGATCGTGTCAGGGGTCGCGGCCTGCGCTGTCGTCGCTGTCCAGACGGTGGCACCGGTCACAGCCAGCGTGACGGCGGCGACGAGGGCCATGCCGGCCTTCGGCGCCCCCGGTCTCGGGGCGCGGAAAAGTGTTCTCACGGGGAAATGCCTTCCGTTCGTGAGGGACTCTGGGGCCAGTCCGCGTCATACGGCCTTGGGGTGTCGTATGCGTACGGAACTGAGAATCCCTCAGGAAATTCACAGTAAGGTTAGCCTGCTGTTCAAGTCGACTTCAACTCTGTGAAGACACTCTCACCTGGTCAGGGCCACATTGGGCGAGCGCGGCGGCGCAGGTCCCGGACAGGACTGGTTCACTTTCCGTACGTGGGCAGAAGTTCAGTTGACGGGAGTCAGGTCCTCGTCCCAGTAGTTGCCCGCCCAGGTGTTGCCCTTTCCCTGAAGGTCGAAGCTCGCCACCGGACCGTACGAGCCACCTGTGGGGAAGTAGAGCCGTGAGAAACGGTTGCCCAGGACCGTGATGTCGTGGGTGACGCCGAACCGCTGGTTGTCCCCCCCGTACAGCGTGTAGCCGCCCCCCGCGAGCAGGTTGTCGCTGACCAGCCGGTCGGCCTCGACGCCGAAGTCCTGGAACAGCCCGATCGCGTCGGTCTGAGGGAACGGGTTGAGGACGGTGTTGTGCTCGATGACGAGCCGACGGCTCGAGCCGTTCGAGGTGATGCCGTTGACGTGGTCACCTTCGACCATGCCCAGGTCGTGGATGTAGTTGTCGCGGATGAGGCCCGAGCCGATCTGTACGCCCGTGCTCGCACCGGCGATGTCGTTCGCCGTGATGCTGGTCCCCACCGCATCGCCGTAGATGTCCTTGATGCCGACCAGAAGCCGTGGCGTGAGACCTTTGGAGCCGATCGTGGTGTGGGTGATGGTGGCGTTCGTCGTGTGACGCAGTGCGACGCCCCATGTGTCACCGCTGACGAGGACGAGGGCGTTGCGGACGGTGACGTCCTTGCCGGTCACGTCGATGGGCCCGCTCACCTGCACGTTCTCCACGAGCGCGTCGTCACCGGTGACCGCCAGCCACCCCCGCCCGTCCCAGTGCCAGCCCGTGCCGCTCGTGACGTCCTCGGGGACGCGCCGCAGGGCCGAGTGGTCCAGTGCTCCTGCAGTCGACGCGTCGGGGTACCCGCAGCGGCTGGGGATCGTGATGCACCTCGTGGCCGTCGGCGTCGACGGCGGTGCGGACGACGGCACGTGCGGGGCGGCGGACGGCCCGGATCCACCAGCCGAGCAGCCGCCCGCGAGCAGTACCGCCAGGCTCAGGACTCCTGCCACGACAGCCCGTCGAGCCCTAGCATGTGCCGCATGACCGCCGGCCCGTCTCCTGTCAGCGTGGTGGTTCCGGCGCACAACGAAGCCGGCGGCATCCGGCGTGTGCTCGACCTGCTCACCACTGGAATCGGCGACCGGGACGTTCAGGTGGTCGTCGCGTGCAACGGATGTACGGACGGGACCGCCGACGTCGCCCGGGAGTACCCGGGAGTGGTCGTCCTCGACCTCCCCGAACCCTCCAAGCGGCTGGCCATGAAGGCTGCCGACGATGTCGCGACTCATCCGGTTCGCGCCTACCTGGACGCCGACGTGGGCGTCAGCCGAGAGCATCTCCTTGCGCTCGTCGACGCCTTGGACGACCGTACGATCGCCACCGGCCCTGAACGTCGCTTCTCGCTCGACGCGTCCTCGTGGCCCGTGCGCTGGTACTACGACGTGTGGAGTCGGCTCCCCGCGGTACGCGAAGGGCTGTTCGGGCGGGGCCTGATCGTGCTGGCGCCCCAGGCTCACGAGCGGGTCCGGGCCCTTCCGCTCGTCCTGTCCGACGACCTCGCCATCTCGGAGGCGTTCAGCCCGGAGGAGCGTCGCGTCGTGCCGGGCGCCCTGGCGGTCATCGAGGCGCCCCGTACGGTTCGGGACCTCGTGCGTCGACGCATCCGCATCGCCACCGGCAACACGCAGCTCGACCAGCTCGGCATGAGGTCCGCCGTTACCCGCACGTCCGTGAAGGACCTGCTCCGGATCGCCGCCGGCTCGCCCGCCCTTGCGCTCAAGGTCGTGGCCTTCGTGGCCATCACCGGGTCCGGCCGGCTCCTGGCGCGGCGCAGGATCAGGCGCGGCGACTACACCACGTGGTCGCGGGACCAGAGCAGCCGCGGCTGAAGGCGTCATGAGCGCCGGCACTCGATGATCTCGAGCAGCTCCTCGGCTCGCCGGCTCCAGTCGAGGGAGGCGACCGAGCGGCGTACCTCCTCGCGGTCCACCGGGGCCAGGGCCTCGACCGTGGCGACCGCGAAGGCGTCGGGGGTCGCGGCCGTACGGACGAAGCGCGGGTCGAGCCCGGCGAGAGGGACTGCCCCGCTGGTGACGACCGGGATCCCGGCCGCGAGGTACTCCAGCGTCTTCAGCGGGAAGCTGCGGCGGTTGAACGTGCTGTCGGCGTACGGAGTGAGCCCCACCGACAGC
>JACRAA010000425.1 GCA_016213595.1 Actinomycetota bacterium
CTCGCCGGACCGGTGACCTACACGGGTGAGCGGCACGGCCTCGACGAGGTGCGGCTGCTGGCACCCGTCATCCCACGCTCCAAGGTCGTGGGGATCGGGCGCAACTACGCGGCGCATGCCGCCGAGCTGGGCAACGAGGTTCCGGACGAGCCGCTGGTCTTCCTCAAGCCGAACACGTCGGTGATCGGGCCGGGGGAGGCGATCGTCCGCCCCACGACGACGAACAACCTCCACTACGAGGGTGAGCTGGCCGTGGTCATCGGCCGGATCTGTCGGGACGTACCGAGGGAGCGGGTCGCCGACGTCGTGTTCGGCTACACCGTCGCCAACGACGTGACGGCACGGGACCTCCAGAACAGCGACGGGCAGTGGACACGGGCGAAGGGCTACGACACGTTCTGTCCGCTGGGACCGTGGATCGTCACCCACCTCACGCTCGAGGAGGCCGGTGACCTCGCCCTCCGGACACGGTTGGACGGTGTGGTGGTCCAGGACTCGACGACGAAGCTGCTCGTCCGCGACCTGGCGACGCTCGTGTCGTACGTCTCGTCCTTCGTCACGCTGCTGCCCGGCGACGTCATTCTCACGGGTACGCCGGCCGGTGTCGGGCCGATGACGCCGGGCCAGCACGTGGAGGTCGAGATCGACGAGATCGGGACCCTGGACAACGTCGTCGTCGAGGACGCGCGTGGCGACAGCTGAAGGCCGGTGGACGCTCCCTGAGCCGGGCAGCCGGTACCCGCTGGCCCTCCTCGCCCGCGGCATCGACCCCGAGCAGGCGTCCGTACGGTTCTTCGGCATCATCGCGCTCGTCATTGCCGTCGCGGGCTACGGAGTCGCCTCCACCTCGGTGAACCTGTTCGTCGACTGGCTCGGCTGGCTGGTGGAGGGGAGGCCGGGAACACTCAGCGAGTACGCGACGCGGAGCAGCGCCTTCCAGACGGCGACGGGCCTCGTCGCCGCGAACCTCGCGATCGGTGCGGGGATCCTCGTCGTGGCGGGCCTGCTGCGCCTGCTGCATCGTCGCAGGGCCACCTGGATGTGGTCGGTCACGCCCGGCATCCGCTGGCGGTTCCTGCTGGCGTGCTTCCTCGTCGGGCTCGTCGTGCTCGTGGGTCTGCAGTTCCTGATCTCGGGTGTGCCGGTCCTCAAGCCCCAGCCCGACCTGGCGGCCTTCGTCGTCGCCATCCTCGTCACGTCGCCGATCCAGGCGGCCGCGGAGGAGGTCCTCTTCCGCGGCTACATCATGCAGGCGCTGGGCCTGGTCTGGCGGCGCGAGTGGTTCGCGGTGGTCGGCTCGGCTCTGCTGTTCGCCCTGTTCCACGGCACGCAGAACCTGCCGCTGTTCTTCCACCGGTTCTTCTTCGGGCTGCTCATGGGCGCGCTCGTGTGGCGTACGGGAGGTCTGGAGGCGTCGATCGGCGCCCATGTGGCCAACAATCTTGGCGCCTTCCTCTGGGCCGCTCTCACCACCTCCGTCGCGCAGGCGCGGGCGGTGCAGGAGCTCACCTGGCTCGGGGCCGGCCAGGAGATCGCCGCCTTCGCGGTGTTCGCCCTCGTCGCGTGGTGGGTGTCCGGCAGGATGCGGGTGCCTGCGACGGTGAGTCCCGGTTTGAGCCTCGCCGGTCCCCTCCGGTAGAGTTCTGCCTCGGCGCTCCTGCAGTGCCGGTGGGGTATGGGGTAATTGGCAGCCCAGGTGATTCTGGTTCATCTAGTCTAGGTTCGAGTCCTAGTACCCCAGCGCGATTCGCTGGGAACCTCACGGTTTGGTAGCGTGACGCAGTCGCCGGACTCGGTGACACAGCTAGGGCCCCGTTGTGTAGCGGCCTAGCACGCCGCCCTCTCAAGGCGGTAGCGCGGGTTCGAATCCCGTCGGGGCTACTCTCGAAGATCCCTTGCCGTGCAAGGGATCTTTTCCGTTTACGAGACCCGATGTGGGACGGGCCGCACGGCCGTCCAGCTTCCTGGGCAGTCGGAGATGAAGAGTCGCCCATCCTGTCGACACGGTCCGCCGTCTCAATGCATGCTTGGCTCGGCCTCACAGTGGGGGACAGGTCCGAAGGACAATCGCAGATCGAGGAGTAACGCATGGTCCGGTTCCGACATCAGCGGCACAACATGGCACGTCGAGGCGCGGGGATGGCGCTGTTCGTCGCGGCAACACTCACGGCGACCGGGCTCAGTGCGGCGCCGGCTTCCGCGATCACCCACGGCGATCTGGACGGGGAAGCGCACCCCGCCGTGGTTCTCGTGGTCATGGACGTGGGCGGCGAGCCGGCGACGCGATGCACGGGCACCCTGATCTCGCCGATGGTCGTCCTCACTGCCGGACACTGCACCGGCGAGGAGGGTGAGTTCAGCGGGATGCGCGTGTTCGCCGAGTCGGACGTCGAGAGCGACGGCACCTATCCCGCTGCCGGCGGTCCGAACACGGTCGAGGCGTCGGACTGGCACACCCTGCCGGGGTTCACCGCCGGCTCCTTCACGCAGTACGACGTCGGAGTCATCGAGCTCGCAAAGCCCATAGTCCTGACGGCTGACAAGTACGGCCAGCTGCCGGGTGTCAACTCGCTCGAGTCGCTGAAGCCCCGGGCAGCGACCACGTTCACCTCGGTCGGGTTCGGCCTTCAACGGGCGAACAGCAACCCGAACGGCTTCCAGATCCAGTCCGCTGTGGTGCGGATGGTCGCGGAGCCGCAGCTCCTCCAGATCAACACGGCCAACACAGGTCCTCAGTCTCTGCTCCTGTCCAGCAACGCGAACACCGGCGGAACCTGCTTCGGCGACTCCGGGGGGCCGAACTTCTTGGGCTCCAGCATGGTGGTTGCCGGAGTCACCTCGTACGGCAACAACGGCTCGTGCGGCGGGACGGCCGGCGTCTTCCGAGTCGACCGGCCCGAGGTCTTGGAGTTCATCAACCATTACCTGGCGTAGGCGAGCTCCCGGGCACCGCGCCTGCGGAGAACGGCCCTCCTCCAGCGTCAGAAGGTCGCCGTTGCGGGGTCCGGACCGATGCGGTTGCCCGCGTCGAGACGATCGACGGCCTCCAGCTGGTCGTCGTTGAGCTCGAACGAGAACACGTCGATGTTCTCAGCTATGCGGCTCGGGGTGACCGACTTCGGGATGACGATGTGCCCCTTCTGCAGGTGCCAGCGGATGATGACCTGGGCGGATGTACGTCCCAGGTCTCGGGCGACCGCGGCGACAGCAGGATCCTGCAGGTCCTGGGCCTGACCGAGCGGGCTCCACGCCTCCAGCGCGATGCCTCGTCGGCGCAGCTCACCCGCCAGGTCCGCCTGGGCGAACGTGGGGTGGCACTCGACCTGGTTCACCGAGGGCACGGTGTCGCTGACACTGAGCAGCCGGTCCAGGTGGTCGGGGTTGAAGTTGGACACGCCGATCGAGCGGACGAGCCCCTCGGCCTTGGCCTTGTTCATGACCTCCCAGGCCTCGAGGTACGACTCGCCGTGGGCGATGACGGCAGGCCAGTGGATGAGGTACAGGTCGATGTAGTCGAGGCCGAGCTTCTCCAGGCTCTCTTCGGTCGCACGCCGCGCGTCGTCGCGCTTGTGGAACTGGTTCGTCAGCTTCGTGGTGAGGAAGATCTCGTTGCGAGGCAGGCCCGACTGGGCGATGGCGCGACCCACGCCCGCCTCGTTGGCGTACCCCTGTGCGGAGTCGACGTGACGGTAGCCGGCCTCGAACGCGGTCAGCACGACGCCGGTCGCCTCCGCGTCGTCGACCTGCCAGACTCCCAGGCCGAGCTGGGGGATCTGGACACCGTCGTTGAGGGTGATGGCTTCTGGCATGACTGCTCCTGTAAGGCTCTATGACGTTTCAGTCGACTCTAGCGGGGACAACCTGAGCCCTCGTAGTGTCGCCCTCGTCGGCACGAGTCGGCACGAGAAGGAGTGACATGGCGCTGCCGCCCGTGGTGGATGCTCACCACCACCTGTGGGACCTGCACGGCTCCATCAGGTACCCCTGGCTCCAGGACCCCGTCGACCCTGACCGGTTCACCGGTGACGACACGGCCATCCGCGTCGACTACGGCGTCGAGCAGTACAGAGCGGATGTGGGCCGCGTGCCGTTGAAGGGGAGCGTCCATGTCGACGCCGGAGCGAGCGACTCGTTGGCCGAGGCACGGTGGCTGGATGAGGTCCACAGGAGATCGGGACTCCCCACGGTCATCGTGGCGAGCTGCGACCTTTCCGACCCGTCCGCGCCGGCGGTGCTGGAGGAGCTCGCGTCGATGGAGGCCGTACGTGGCATCCGGCACATCCTCAACTGGCACGAGGATTCGCACTGGTCGTACGTGACGGACCGCGACCTCATGGACTCCCACACGTGGCGATCGGCGTTCGCCCGCCTCGCGCCACTCGGTCTCTCGTTCGACCTGCAGGTCTATCCGCACCAGCTGCTGCGGGCCGCCGACCTCGCGGCCGCCTTCCCCGAGACCACGGTCGTGCTCAACCACGCCGGGATGCCCGAGCGGCTCGACCCCGACCACCTCGAGCTGTGGACGCAGGGGATCCGCGCTCTTGCCGCCCAGTCGAACACGTACGCCAAGGTCTCGGGCATCGGGATGACGATCCATCCGTGGACGGTCGAGACCATCAGACCGCTCGTGACAACCGTGTACGAGGCGTTCGGGCCGAGTCGTACGGCATTCGGGAGCAACTTCCCCGTCGACAGCCTGTACTCCACCTACGAGGAGCTGTACGAGGCGTTCGACCTGTGCAGCGCAGACCTCTCCGAGAGCGAGCGGGCGGACATGTTCGCCGGGACGGCTGTTCGCGCCTACCGCATGGGGGTGCTCCCCGGGCTCGAGGTCTCAGGAGCCTCCGGTCCGCCTGCGTGACCGACCGCCGGTTCAGGGCGTCGTGCTCTGGTCCTCCGCGACGAGCAGCATCAAGGACTGGGCCTCCTCCGCGCAGGCCGGACAGGCAGTGAGGTGCGTGCGCATCCTCTCGTCGTCATAGGCCGGATCCGCCAGCAGGGCCTCGACGTACTCGTCCATGCGGTCGAAGCACTCGGCGCACGAGAGGTACGGCTCGGTGTCGAGCGTGAGGAGCCGAGCGGCTCGAAGGTCCACGTGCTTGCGACTGCTGTTCATGGTCTGCCTGGTCCGACTGCTGGGAGGTGTCCTGACGCCACGAGCTGGGCCCGGAGGCGTTTCCGGGCGTCGTGAAGCGTCTTGTACAGGGCGTTGCGGGTCGTGCCCAGCCTGTCAGCCAGGACATCGATCGGGACCTCGTCGACGAGCAGCGCGACGGTGACGCGGCGCTGGTGCGGCGTGAGGACGTGCATCATGGCGTCGCAGACGGCAGATGCCAGGTCGCCGGCTTCGGCGAGGTCATCGGGGGAGGGCGCGGAGGCGACCTGGGGAACCGCGTCGTCCAGCTCCACGTCCCGGTGCTGCCACTCGTACTGCCGTACCGCCGTGGCGCACTGGAAGATCGCGAACTTGTAGGCCCAGGTGGTGAACCGGCTCCGTCCCTCGAAGGTCGGAAGCTTGGCCAGTACGGCCATCATGGCGTCGTCCGCTGCCTCGTTGGCGAGCTCGACGATCCTGTCCTCGCCCAGGTCGTGCAGGGCGCTCCTCATCCGGCGGACCTGATGGTGCGAGGCGCGCAGCATGAGGGTGTGGAGACTCCGCAGCGCTTCCTCCTGCTCAGGTCCCGGCAGGCTCAGTGCGGTCACCCAGTCCGCGGGCTCGGGCCATCGGGTCCCCGCCGGAGCCGACCGGACGTGGACGTCAGGCCCCCGGAGGGTCACGGCGTCCCCAGCGGTGACAGGATCCGCGCCGCCAGCTCCGGCGGGCAGCCGCGGTCGACCAGGGCAAGAAGGGCGTGGACGTCGATGCCGGCGGTGGATGCCAGCGTGTCTGCGAGAGCCGCGTCGAACCCCGACTCGAGCAGTCGGCACCGTCGCCACTCGACGACGTTCACCGGGGGGCCGTCGGCGCATCGCGTGGACCGGGACCTCGACCTGTTGCTCGTCATACCTGGTTGGTGTCGGTACGGGCGCTGACTCTTACCCGGGACGGCGACAGGTAAGAACCCGGTTCGCTCGGACACCAACATGGCATGACCCTTTCAGCGCAGCCCAGTCTCCTCCCGGTCCCGGTCCGGGACAACGCCCATGCCAGGGTCGCCGTCGCCTGTACGTGCGCGGCCTCTGCCGGGGTCCACGCCGGTCTCGTACCGGAGCACCTCAGGGAGGCCCCTCCTCTGGCCGTGGCCTTCGCGCTGTCCGCCGCCCTCTTCGCGCTCGCCGCCCTGGTCATCAGGCAGCCTTCGTCCGGGTCATGGGCGGCAGCCGGCGTCGCGGTCCTGCTGGTCTCCACCGCACTGGCGTACGTGGCGTCGCGGACGACAGGGATACCGGTGCTCTCGCCGGCGCCCGAAGAAGCCGACGTGCTCGGCCTGTCGGTCTCAGCACTCGAGGTCGCGGCCGCAGCCGTGGCCATCCGCCTCCTCCCTCGAAAGGAAACGAGATGAACCTTCTCCACACCGGGCGGCGCGGCTCGGCGTCCGCGGTCAAGCTGCTGGTCAGCGCCCTCCTCGGACTCGCGCTCGCCCTCGGTATCGGCTCCTCCGCCGGCGTGGCCGCGGCCGCGGGGCACGGCGACAAGGCGCCGGTATCGGCCGTCCACTCCCGACTGGCCTTCCACGACGCCATGCGCAAGCTGTGGGAAGACCACGTGACGTGGACGCGACTCGCCATCGTCACCTTCGCCGACGGCTCCGGGGGCTTCTCGGCCACAGCCGGACGTCTGCTCCAGAACCAGGTGGACATCGGAGACGCCATCAAGCCCTTCTACGGGGACGCGGCCGGCAAGCAGCTGACCGCACTGCTCCACGACCACATCACGATCGCGGTGGAGCTGCTGCAGGCTGCGAAGGCTGGTGACGCCGGCGCCTTCGCGTCAGCGAAGACCCGCTGGTACGCCAATGCCAACCAGATCGCCGACTTCCTGGCCGCAGCGAACCCAAAGGCCTGGCCCGACGACCTCATGCGAGCCGACATGAAGACCCACCTCGACCAGACCCTGGCCGAGGCGTCGGACGAGCTGGACGGCCAGTACGCGGCCAGCGTCTCCGACTACGAGGCCATCCATGCGCACATCTTGATGATGGCCGACACGCTCAGCAGCGGCATCATCGCGGCGTTCCCAACCAGCTTCCGCTGACACCGGACCCAGTGGCCCCCGCCTCACAGGAGGGGGCCATTGGGGTGCGTACCAGGTCGCCCCTTCTGTGACCGCGTCGGTGGTGCGAGACTCGGGGAGGTGGAGGCGGGTACGCGGGATATCGAGCTGACGATGGACGACCTACGAGCCGTGGTCGGCTGGGCTGTGGCCTGTGCCGAGCCAGCGCTCGTCATCTTCGTGAAGGCAAGACCGGAAGACCGACGTCCGGCTGCGGCTCTTGACGCCGCACGATCCTTCCGCGACGGGGCGCCCCGCTCGGCGCTCCTTCGCACCACCGCCCTCGACGCGCATCGCGCCGGGAGGGATGCGCCGACTGCCGCCGCACGGCACGCCGCGGACGCGGCCGGAGACGCTGCAGCGGCGGCGTACCTGCATCCGCTCCCCGAGGTGACACAGCTGCGGCACCTGCTCGGCGCTGCCGCCCAGGCCGCCCGAGCGGCGGAGCTGGCGCGCGGCGGCGACGCCGTGGTCGCGGAGTACGTCATCACGGCGGCCGCGAAACGAGCGACCCCGGTCGTACGGGATGTCCTCAGTCGCTATCCGCGAGCGGCAGCGGGAGGTGGCCGAGTTGGGGTCCTGCTGAGACGGCTCGACGGCCTTCTTCGGGACCCGCCACCCCCGGCGCGGGTCGTGGACGACCCCGGCCCGTTCTTCCACGGGACCAAGGCCGACGTGCGGCCCGGCGACCTGCTGACGCCGGGCTGGCGGTCGAACTACGGCTCGACGCCGATCGCGAACCACATCTACCTCACCGCCAGCCGCGAGGGAGCACCGCTCGCTGCCGCCCTCGCCCGCGGAGACGGGCCAGGGCGGGTCTACCGGGTCGAGCCGTTGGGGACCATCGAGGACGATCCCAACGTCACCGACAAGCGGTTCCCGGGGAACCCGACCCGGTCGTACCGCACGAAGGAGCCGTTGCGGGTCGTCGAGGAGGTCGTCGACTGGACCCCGCCACCGCCCGAGCTGATCCTCCGGATGCGAGAGCGCATGGTCGAGCTGGCCGAGCTCGGGATCGAGGCGATGGACGACTGATGCCGCTGCGCCACTTGGCGGTCAGTCGATCCGCTCGGCCAGCGAGACGATGATCCCCTCGGGTCCGCGGACGTAGGCCATGAGCCACGTGTTCTCGTACTGACCGATGCCGCCGACGAGGCCGTAGCCGTCTCGGGCCAGGCGCTCGACCGTCCCCCGGAGATCCGTGATCTCGAAGCACACGTTGCGCAGCCCCAGCTCGTTGGCCATCGCGGACGGCGACCCGGGGACGTGCTCCGGCCTGACGAACCTCGCAAGCTCGAGGCGCGTCCCTCCTTGTGGAGGACGCAGCATCAC
>JACRAA010000426.1 GCA_016213595.1 Actinomycetota bacterium
CACGGCGAGAAGGAGGCCGACAACATCGCGGTACGGCTCGCGAAGCGCTTCCTGCGGACGACGGACCACTTCGACGGGGACCGTCTGACCACGCTCGACGGCGGCAGGCGGCGCCTCACCCCGATGGTGCTCGTCATGGCTGCCATCGGCGGTACGGACATCCTCTTCGCGCTCGACTCCATCCCGGCGATCTACGGACTCACCCAGGACGTCTTCCTCGTGTTCACGGCGACGGCCTTCTCGCTGCTGGGCCTGCGTCAGCTGTACTTCCTCATCGACGGCCTGCTCGACAGGCTCGTCTACCTCTCGTACGGCCTCGCCGCGATCCTCGCGTTCATCGGCGCGAAGCTCATCCTCCACGCCCTCCACGAGAACACGGTCCCGTTCATCAACGCCGGTCGCCCGGTACCTGTGCTCGAGATCTCCACCGGCCTGTCGCTGGGCGTCATCATCGGCGTCCTCGCCGTGACGGTCGTGGCGTCACTGCTGCGGCCAGCGGTACGGAGTGGGCGAGCCCAGGTCACGGACGAGTCCGACGAGGCGCGTCGTCCCCCGACGTCGGTGCCTCGCGCGTAAGCGCTCCGCCGCCGCCCTGGCGTCCCAGACGCAGCACCCGGACGGCGGCGACCACGCCGCCGACGAGAACGAGGAGGGCCCAGACTGCGCTCACGACCGCCGTCACGAGCGCCGCGACAGCGTCGGTGATGCTGACGAGGAAGCCCGGTACGAGCGAGTGCAGGAGCGCCGTGACGAACGCCAGCAGCGCAGCCGTCGCGATGAGCAGCATGAGGCCTTTGCTCTTCAGGAAGCGCTGCTGCGCGAGCATGAGCAGGACGAGGCACGCGAGCGTCAGCCCGAGAACGAGCGACGTGAACACGCCGGCCCCGCCTGTGTCGAACGAGCCGAAGATCGCCAGGTAGGCGAGGGTCCCGAACGGTACGGACAGCAGCAGCGCGACCATCAGCATCAGTGCGGTGAACGAGACGATCGCCGTCGCGATCCCCGCGAGCAGCACGACGAGGCCTCCGATGATCGAGACGGCCCCCGTGAGGAGAGCCGTCGCCCGCTCGCCGATGAGCAGCGGGGCGGCGGTGATGACGAGGACGAGCAGGAGCAGCCCTTCGACCAGCGCGAGCGCGGGGATGCCCAGGCCCGGCGGGTTGTCGGGCTTCGTGCCGCTCAGGGAGTCCTTGGCGTCGTCCGACGAGATGTCGAACCGGTCGAGCAGCGCTGCCGTCTGCGGGCTCGACAGCGTCTGTTCAACGCGGTCCGCGAACGGCGGGGGCTTCGTCACCAGGGACGACCCGAGGCAGGCGAGGAACGCTACGAGGACGGCCAGGACGGCCGCCACGAGGAACGGCTTGCGGAGCGAGTCGCCGGCCATGCTTCCTCCTCAGACCAGCCTCAGCCGGCAGCTGACCGGCCCGAGGCACGTGACGTACAGCCGGGAGCCCTCGTCGTACAGGCGGATGGGGTCGGGCGCCGCGCATCCGAGCCGGTCGGCCTTGATGTGCTGAGGCCCGTAGGAGGTGCCCTGGACCCGTACGTCCGGCAGGCCCGCGGTGACGCAGAGCGTCATGCGGGTCGCGGCGTCCGGCAGCACTGTCGCGCAGGCCCCGCCCGCGGGGACAGTCAGCACCGGGCCCGCCCAGCAGGCTCGCGCGGCGACATCGGTCGCCCCGAGCGTCCGGGACGGCAGGAGTCCGCCGACCACGTCGACGAGCCCGCCGGGACGGCTCGGGTCGCCCCCGCGGGAGCCGGGTCGTAGGACGACGAGGACGATCGCCGCGACGAGCAGGACCAGGGCGAGGACCGGTAGGAGCTTCTTCATGTCGTCGTCCCTCCGGCCGGCGCCGTCACGCGCGATGCTGCGGGAGTCGTCGCCGACGGGGCCTCGACGACCACCTCCACGACCAGGTGTGCCGGCTTCTCCTGGACTGCGATCTCGCGCACGAGGTCGGCCTGGGCAGCGGATGCGTGAGGCACCACGATGCGTGCGGCGAAGGGGCCCGTGCTCTCCAACTGGAGCCCCGTGACGCCCGTCGCCAGCGTGAGCAGCCACATGAGGCCGCCGGGTGTCCCGCGCCGGTCCGACAGCTCTGACGCGAGCGACACGAGGAGGCGCATCCGCGCGGTGTCGATCCGCCCGGCCGGTGTCTCGTCGAGGCGAGCCAGGTCGACCCAGGTCGCGAGCATGCCCACGAACCGGTCCGGCGTGGTGAGCGGGTCGAGTACGGACGGGAAGCCGCGCAGGGCGGCCTCCGAGGGGGCGTGCATCGACTCCATCACAGCGATGAGCGCGGACATCGGGGAACCGGGCACGACCGTACGGCGCAGCACCTCCGGCAGCAGGAGCTCGATCTCAGCCGCGCGCATCGTCGTACCTCACCGTGAGGACGTGCCGGCTCGGCGCGAACAGCCACGTGCGGGGGAGCGAGATGCGCTCGGTGAAGGTGTTCCGGCTCGCCGGCGTCCAGGCACGACCGTCGCCGCTGGCGTAGACCCCGCCGACACCGCCCGACAGGATCGTCCCGCCCGCGGCCGCCACGGCGAGCACGGGCTGGAACCGACCGACCTCCCGCAGGGGCAGGCCGGAGTCGACGGCGGCCGCCCGCCACGGAGCGTCGAGCCGCGCCGTGTCGGCCACGGAGACGGCGGCGCGGCCGGTCGCGGCGTACACGCGTTCGCCGGACCAGGCCAGGTCCCGGCAGGAGCCGCCGACCCAGGTCGTACCGACCGCCTGCCACCCGTCGGAGGACTGCTGGTACGGCAACAGCTCGAGGCGGCTCACGCCCGGTCCGGCCTCCTCGCCGGTGGCGTAGGCGCCGGCCAGCAGGAACCGGCGACCCGGGCTCCGCTGCACGCGCAGCAGACGGATGTCGACGCCCGTGAGCCCGACCTGGGCGTATGTCCCGGACCGTCCGCCCTGGAACGACACGTACACGCCGCCCAGCTCCTGCGCGGCCACTGCCAGCTGCAGCTCGGCTCCCTGCTCGGAGACCACCGCTACCGCGTAGCAGGGCTTGGCGGGCTCGGCAGCGTCGACGAGTACGGCATCGGGCACAGCGTCGGCGGCCACGGCGATCCGGAACAGGCCCCGGTCGGTCGCCGCGAACACGACAGGGCCACCGTCGGTGACGCCCGACGCGACGTCCTCGACGTGGAAGTCGGGGGAGGAGAGGGCCTGCCACGTCTCGCCGTGGTCCGTCGACGCGCGGACCCGCGACGTCTCGGTGTCGCCCACCCGTGACGAGGCGACCACGAGGCCGGGGACGCCCGGGCAGGCGCACAGCCGCTCCACGGTCTCGCCGTCGAACGCCACGAGACGCTCCCACCCCTCCGCGTCATCCGTGGAGCGGAAGACGCGGCTGTCGGAGGCGCAGAACCACGTCCGCGGCTGGTGGGGGTCGGCGAGCAGCGCGTTGACGTCGCCGGGCACCTCGTCGACGACCAGGTGCACGTTCTCGACGAACCGGACGCCGGGCTCGGCGAGCAGCACGTCGTACACGGTCGACGTCCGCAGTGCCTCCCCGAACGGCCACCCGTCCGACTCGGCGCTCGGCAGCGGGGTGAGGGTGCGCGCGAGAGCGGTCTGCAGCCTGGTCTGTACGGCGCCGACGTCCTCGGCGCGGTTGACGACGGCGGTCGCCTCGACGTGGAACTGCTTCAGCCCCACCCAGCCGACGCGGCTCGTCACGCCGAGTGGC
>JACRAA010000427.1 GCA_016213595.1 Actinomycetota bacterium
CCACGTCCCATGTCGCCCTTTAGTCTCCATCCATCGGAACGGTTCCTTCATGAAGTTCACTGACGGCTACTGGCAGAAGCAGCCCGGCTACACCCCCCTGTACGCGGTCGAGGTCGATGACATCCGCATCGACGCCGAACGCGGGGAGATGGTCGTGTACTCATCGACCACACACATCACCGGACGCGGCGACACGCTGAACCGGCCCGTGCTCACGATGACGTACTCGGCCACGGCACCCGGTGTGATCGGCGTGGAGGTCGTCCACCACGCGGGCCGGACCGAGCCGTCACCATCCTTCGACGTCACGAGGGTCGGTGACGCGGAGGTGTCGCTGACCGAGACCCACGGAGTGCTCCGCTCCGGCGACCTCGAGGTCCGCGTGCCCCGGAGCGGGTCATGGCGAGCGGATTTCGTCCGGGAAGACCGCGTACTGACCTCGTCGCTGCCGCGGTCGCTTGCTGCCGTGCTCGGCAACGACGGCGGCGAGTGGATGCACGAGCAGCTGTCCATCGAGCCGGGGGAACAGGTGTACGGGCTCGGCGAGCGGTTCGGTGCTTTCACGAAGAACGGCCAGGTCGTCGACATCTGGAACCGCGATGGTGGTACGTCCAGCGAGCAGGCGTACAAGAACATCCCCTTCTACATGACCAGCGGTGGATATGGAGTGTTCACGGAGCACCCGGAGCTCGTGTCGTACGAGGTCGGCTCCGAGGTGAACACCCGGGTGCAGTTCTCGGTCGCAGGCTCGCGTCTGCGCTACCACGTGATTGCCGGTCCGACGCCGAAGGACGTGCTGGGGCGCTACACCGGCCTCACTGGACGGCCCCCACGGCTCCCGGCCTGGTCGTACGGACTATGGCTGTCGACCTCGTTCACCACCGACTACGACGAGGCGACTGTCACGAGCTTCATCGAGGGCATGGCCGAGCGCGGCCTGCCGCTGTCGGTGTTCCATTTCGACTGCTTCTGGATGCGCCAGTACCAGTGGTGCGACTTCACGTGGGACCCGCAGACGTTCCCCGACCCCGAAGGCATGCTGACCCGCCTCAAGGCGAGGGGTCTACGCATCTGCGTCTGGATCAACCCGTACATCGCGCAGCGCTCGCCCCTCTTCGCCGAGGGGGCGGCCGAAGGCTTCCTGCTCAAGACGACGAGCGGGGACGTCTGGCAGACCGACCAGTGGCAGGCCGGGATGGGCATCGTCGACTTCACGAACCCGGATGCCGTCACCTGGTACCAGACCAAGCTGAAAGTGCTGCTGGACCAAGGCGTCGACGCGTTCAAGACCGACTTCGGCGAGCGGGTTCCCACCGAGGGGGTCGCGTGGTTCGACGGGTCCGACCCGCAGGGCATGCACAACTACTACGCGCATCTCTACAACAAGGCCGTCCACGACCTGCTCGTCAGGGATAAGGGCGAGGGCGAGGCGGTGCTGTTCTCCCGGTCGTCCACGGCGGGAGGCCAGCAGTTCCCGGTGCACTGGGGAGGCGACTGCGACTCCACTTACGCGTCGATGGCCGAGACTCTGCGCGGGGGGCTGTCGCTCGCGATGTCGGGATTCGGCTACTGGAGCCATGACATCGGAGGCTTCGAAGGCACACCGGACGCGGGCGTCTTCAAGCGCTGGCTGCCGTTCGGGCTCCTGTCGAGCCACTCCCGCCTGCACGGCTCGGCGTCCTACCGGGTGCCGTGGGCCTTCGACGACGAGGCCGTCGATGTCACGCGGCTATTCACCGGTCTCAAACTGTCGCTCATGCCTTACCTCGCGCGCCTGGCCGAGGAGGCCGGCGACGAGGGCGTACCCCTCATGCGGCCGATGGTGCTGGAGTTCCCGGAGGACCGGGGAGCATGGCACGTGGACACGCAGTTCATGCTCGGCGACGCGCTCTGCGTCTCGCCGGTCTTCCGGGCCGACGGGGTAGCCAACACGTACCTGCCGACCGCCGGCTGGCGTCACCTCCTCGACGGACATGTGGCTGGTCCCGGCTGGACGAGCCGTGCGTATGGGTTCGACTCACTGGGGCTGTACGTGCGGCCCGGCACCGTTCTCCCGGTAGGTGCCATCGATGACCGCCCCGAGTACGCGTGGGCGGACGGCGTCACACTGCGCGCCTTCGACCTGCCCGACGGCTTCGACGCCCGCGTCCACGTCCCGGGCGGCGCCGGCCCGTCGGCGACCTTCACCGTGCGTCGGGACGGAACGGTCATCACCGCGTCCAGTGACGACGCTCCCGGTACCTGGATGCTGGACGTCGTCGGAGGTCCGAGCATCAGCGCCGCAGGGGCGTCGACGGTCAGCGTCGTGCTGTCGGCGGACTGATACGACGGTCGGTGGCCTCGCGGACGTAGGGTCGGGCAGCTTGGTGCCCAGTCCGTCGCAGTAGACGCCGGCGCTGCGCCCACGGCAGTGGTGGATGGTCTCTGCGCCGTGGGGCATGGCCTGTCCATGCTGTTCCAGGTCCTGCGTCCGAGACGCGTCTGACCGGAGGGGCCATGCCTCAAATAGGATGAGGCAGCGTGACCGACCTCACCGTTCTCGTCGTGGGCTCTGGAGGCCGTGAACATGCCCTGGCGCTCGCCATCGCGGCCGACCCCGGTGTCGCGGCCCTCCACGTGGCGCCCGGCAACCCCGGCACCTGGCACTCCTGGCCCTCGCACGCGCTCGACCAGCTCGACGGCGCCGCTGTGGCGGCCCTGGCCACCGAGATCGGCGCCGCCCTCGTCGTCATCGGCCCCGAGGCGCCCCTGGTCGCGGGCGTGGCCGACGCCGTACGGGCCGCGGGCATCGCGTGCTTCGGGCCGTCCGCGGCGGCCGCCCGGCTCGAGGGGTCCAAGCAGTTCGCGAAGGATGTGATGGTGGCAGCGGGAGTGCCGACGGCAGCCTCGCGCTTCTGCCGTACGCCTCAGGAGGTCGCCGAGGCCCTCGACGCGTACGGGCCCCCATACGTGGTCAAGCAGGACGGGCTCGCCGCCGGGAAGGGCGTCATCGTCACGACCGACCGCGAACAGGCGCTCGCCCACGCGGCCGCCTGCGGCGATGTCGTGGTGGAGGAGTACCTCGACGGTCCCGAGGTCAGCCTGTTCGTCATCACCGACGGCACCTCCGGGCTGCCGCTGCAGCCGGCTCAGGACTTCAAGCGCGTCGGTGACGGCGACTCCGGACCGAACACGGGCGGGATGGGGGCGTACGCACCGCTGCCGTGGGCGCCTCCCGGCCTCGTCGACACCGTGATGGAGCGGGTGGTGGCGCCGACGCTGGCGGAGATGACGAGGCGCGGCACCCCCTTCGCCGGGCTGCTGTACGTGGGGCTCGCGCTCACCTCGCGCGGCCTGCGCGTCGTCGAGTTCAACGCGAGGTTCGGCGACCCTGAGACCCAGGTGGTCCTGCCCCTGCTCGCGTCCCCGCTCGGCCAGGTGCTGTACGCGGCCGCGACGGGTCGACTGGCGGATGTCGGCCCCCTGTCGTGGCGCGACGAGTCAGCCGTTGTCGTGGTCGCCGCGGCCGACGGCTACCCCGGTACGCCGCACACCGGCGGCGCCATCGCCGGACCACGCCTGTACGAGTCGGCCGACAACGTCCACGTCGTCCACGCAGGTACGGCGCTGTGCGACGCCAACCTCGTCGCGGCCGGTGGACGTGTCCTCGGCGTCGTCGCGACCGGCCCGACGCTCCAGCAGGCCCGCGACGACGCGTACAAGGCGGTCGCCGACCTCGACTTCCCGTCCGGCTTCTGGCGCGGCGACATCGCCGAGAGGGCCGCCGCCGGACTCATCCCGCCCGTGACCACCCTGTAGGAGACGCCCATGACGATCCCGAACGTGCTGGCCGGCCGCTACGCGTCCGCCAAGATGCGAGCGATCTGGAGCCCCGAGCAGAAGATCGTCGCCGAGCGGCGGCTGTGGCTGGCCGTGCTCCGGGCGCAGCGCGACCTCGGCGTCGACTTCGGCGGCGACGACCCGGACACCGTGATCGCGGCGTACGAGAACGTCCTGGAGCAGGTCGACCTGGACTCGATCACGGCCCGGGAGAAGGTCACACGCCACGACGTGAAGGCGCGCATCGAGGAGCTCAACGCGCTGGCCGGCTACGAGCACGTCCACAAGGGCATGACGTCACGCGACCTCACCGAGAACGTCGAGCAGGCACAGGTGCTGGCCTCCTTGCGTCTCGTCAGGTCCCGGATCGTGACCGCCCTCGTCGCTCTGGCCCGGCTGGCCCAGATGTACAGCGCGCAGCCCATTGCGGGACGGTCCCACAACGTCGCCGCTCAGGTGACGACGCTGGGGAAGCGGTTCGCCTCGGCGGCCGACGAGCTGCTCGTCGCGTACGAACGCGTCGACTCCCGCGTCGGCCGCTACCCGATGCGAGGCATCAAGGGCCCGGTCGGCACGAGCCAGGACATGCTCGACCTGCTCGGCGGGGACACGGCGAAGCTGGCGGAGCTCGAGACCCGGGTAGCCCGCCACCTGGGCTTCGACCGCGCCTTCACCTCGACCGGACAGGTCTACCCGCGCTCACTCGACTTCGACACGGTGAGCGCCCTCGCCCAGGCGGCCGCTGCGCCCTCGAGCCTCGCCACCAGCATCCGGCTCATGGCCGGGGCCGAGCTCGTCACCGAGGGCTTCCGCCCGGGCCAGGTGGGGTCCTCGGCGATGCCGCACAAGATGAACACCCGGAGCTGCGAGCGCGTCAACGGCCTGGCGGTCGTCGTGCGCGGCTACGTGTCGATGACCGGCGAGCTCATGGGCGACCAGTGGAACGAGGGCGACGTGTCCTGCTCAGTCGTCCGCCGGGTGGCGCTGCCCGACGCGTGCTACGCCATCGACGGGCTGTACGAGACGTTCCTCACCGTCCTGGCCGACTTCGGCGCCTTCCCGGCCGTGATCGAGGCCGAGCTCGCCCGCTACCTGCCGTTCCTGACGACGACGAAGGTGCTCATGGCGGCCGTACGGAAGGGGGTCGGTCGCGAGCAGGCCCACGAGGCGATCAAGACCAACGCCGTGGCCGTCGCGCTCGAGATGCGCGCCACGGGACGAGCCGACAACGACCTCCTGCGAAGGTTGGCCGCGGACGACCGGCTGGGTCTCACCCGGGAGGAGCTGGACGCGCTCGTCTCCGAGCCGCTGGCCCTCACCGGCGCCGCCCAGGACCAGGTCGCGACCCTCGCCGCGCGCGTCGCGGACCTCGCCGCGCGGTACCCGGAGGCCACGGCGTACGTCCCAGGTGACACCCTCTAGCCATGAACAGAACCGGAGGTCCCGTGGGCAGGATCCTGTGCGTCGGCGAAGCGCTCATCGACGTCGTGGCACGCGCGGGGGGCGAGCCCTCCGAGCATGTGGGCGGCAGCCTTCTCAACGTCGCCAACGGCATCGCCCGGCTGGGACACCGGGCAAGCATCTGCTCGTGGTGGGGACGCGACGCGCACGGCGCGATGATCGCCGACGCCGTCGCCGCGTCAGGCGCGGAGATCGAGCGCGGTACGGACGCGGCGGACCGGACGAGCGTCGCCCAGGCCACGCTCGACGACGAGGGACGGGCCTCGTACACGTTCGACCTGGCCTGGGACCTGCCCGAGGTCGCCGACGTGGACGAGGTCGTCCACGTCCACACCGGCAGCATCGGCGCCACCCTGGAGCCGGGCGGCGCCAAGGTCGTGGACCTGGTGAAGCGGCTCAGGCCCTTGGCGACGGTCTCGTACGACCCGAACGTACGCCCGACGCTCATGGGCTCGCCTGAGGATGTGCTCGGCCGGGTCGAGGACCTGGTCGCGCTGTGCGATGTCGTGAAGGCGTCGGACGAGGACCTCGAGTGGCTGTACCCGGGCGTCCCCGTCGAGTCGACGCTGCGCCGCTGGGTCGAGCTCGGACCGGCGCTCGCGGTCTGTACGAGAGGTGCGCTCGGCGCGTACGCGGTCCTGCGCTCGTCCCGCGACCTGCTCGTCGTGCCGCACAAGGCCGTGACGGTCGCCGACACGGTCGGCGCGGGCGACTCGTTCATGGCCGGTCTCGTGTCGGGGCTGACGGATGCCGGTCTGCTCGGGGGCGCGCAGCAGCGGGCGCGTCTCGCAGCCGCGACCTGGGCGGAGGTGGCCACGGCGCTCCACCGGGCTGTCGTCACGAGCTCGGTCACCGTGAGCCACTTCGGTGCGTACGGCCCGTCCTTGGACGAGGTGCGAGCGGTGGTCGCAGCCGACCCGTACCTGGCCTGATCGGGGAGTGGCACCGGCATGGCGCTGATCGCCGAGCTGTGGCGTCGTGTCCTGGCCACCCAGCCGCTCCCGGACGCCCAGGGCTCCGCGGTCCTCGCGGCCGCTGCGCTGGCTGTCGTCGCGATGGCCTGGCCGCTCGTACGGACGCTCGTGACCATCTGCCACGAGGGCGGGCATGCGCTGGTGGCCGTGCTCGCCGGCCGTCGGCTCAGGGGCATCCGCGTCCACTCCGACACGTCCGGGCTCACGGTGAGCCGCGGCCGGGCACGAGGGCCGGGCATGGTGCTCACCCTGCTCGCCGGCGACCCGGCGCCCGCCGTCGTTGGGCTCGGTCTGGCCCTGCTCACCGGCTCGGGTCATGCCGCGGCGGTGCTGTGGCTGCTGGTGCTGCTCGCGGCCGTTCTGCTCGTCTGGGTCCGCAACCTGTACGGCGCGCTGGTGGTCGTCGCGGCGGCTGTCGGCGTGGGGCTCGTCACGTGGTACGCGCCGCCCGCGATCCTCGGCTGGATCGCGACCGGGCTGGCGTGGCTGTTCCTGTGGGCCGCACCACGCCCCGTGCTCGAGCTGCTTCGCCACCACTCACCGGGCTCCGACGCCGCCCAGCTGGCGGCGCTGACCCGTGTCCACCGGTACGCGTGGGGCCTGCTGTGGCTCGTGCTGACCGTGTCCGGCCTCGTGGCCGGTGGGCTCCTCATGGTTCCCGGGCTGTACCGGCTGGTGGCCCCGCTCCTCAGTCAGAGCCGCTGACCCTCAGCCAGAGCCGCTGACGTACAGCCAGGGACGGCAGAAGGGCGGCCCCCCGAGGGGGACCGCCCTTCACCTGTCTGTACTGGACTCAGAAGTCCATGCCGCCCATGCCACCGTCGCCACCGGCCGGCATGGCCGGAGCCTTCTCCGGCTTGTCGGCGTTGTCCGCCTCCGTGGTGAGGTACAGCGCCGCGATCGATGCTGCGTTCTGCAGCGCGGAACGGGTCACCTTGGCGGGGTCGATGATCCCGGCCTTGAGCATGTCCACGTACTCCTCGGTCGCCGCGTCGAGGCCGTGCCCGATCGGCAGGTTCGCGACCTTCTCGGCCACGACGCCACCCTCGAGACCGGCGTTGAACGCGATCTGCTTGAGCGGGGCCGC
>JACRAA010000046.1 GCA_016213595.1 Actinomycetota bacterium
ACGACCTCGCCCTCGTGGAGGGCGAGGAACTGCGGGTCGGCCAGCCAGTCCTGCGCCCAGCGCTCGGGACTGACGTCGAGCGGGGTGTCCACCGCGAAGCCCGCCAGCGCCTCGAGCCCGAAGCGCTCGTAGGCCGCGGCCCACAGGCCCGGCCGTTCCTGCTCGGTCACCACCTCGACGTCGTCGGGTGCGGGCGTGACCGTGACCGGTCCGGTGATGCGGAAGGTCTGCTCGACCTCGCGGTTGACCTCCTCGAAGCCGAAGCGGTGCGCGAACGCCAGCGCCCCGTCGTCGTCGGCACCGGCGCGCAGGACGGGCAGGCCCAGTCCGACGACGTGCTGCGTGAGCCGTTCGAGCAGCGCGGTCCCGACGCCCCGGCGCCGGTGCCCCTCGAGCACCCGCGGGATCACCGAGCCTCCGCCGGCGGTGTCGGACGGCTGCGCCAGCCCGTGGCCGACCACCGCGCCGTCCTCACGCGCGAGCAGCATGAGGCGCTCGGGCTTGTCGCCCCGCCGCTGCTCGGCGAGCGACTGGGTGCGCTCGTAGGGGATGACCGCGATCCGCACACGACGCCAGTCCTCGTAGTCGGCGTCGGTCTCGCAGCGGGTGATCTCGAGGGCCATGCCCGCACTGTCGTGCCCCCGGCCCGGGTAGTCCAGTGGGTTTCCGTCGCTGCGGGCGCCGCCCGGCAGCGGAAGCCAACTGGACTACCCCCGCGCGGCAGCAGGAGTCCACTGGACTACGTCGGAGCGAGCCCGGCGGTCGGTCGCACCGGCCCTAGAGTGAGCACGTGGACTTCTACTCCGCCTACGCGCAGGGCTTCGCGCGCATCGCTGCGTGCACGCTGCCGGTGCACCTCGCCGACCCAGCCGCCAACGCCGCCGAGGTCATCGCGCAGGCGAAGGCCTGCCACGACGACCACGTCGCGGTGGCGGTGTTCCCCGAGCTCTGCCTGACGGGCTACTCCGTCGACGACCTCTTCCTCCAGGACACGCTGCTCGCCGGCGTGCAGGACGCGATCGCGGACATCGTCGCCGCGAGCACCGACCTGATGTCCGTGCTGGTCGTGGGTGCCCCGATCGCCTGGCGCTCGCGCGTCTACAACTGCGCGGTCGTCATCCACCGCGGTGAGGTGCTGGGCGTGGCGCCGAAGGCGTACCTGCCCAACTACCGGGAGTTCTACGAGCGCCGGTGGTTCGCGCCGGGCGACGACATGGCCGACGAGTGGATGGACATCGGCGGCGAGACGGTGCCGTTCGGGCCCGACCTCGTGTTCACGGCGTACGACGTCCCGGGGCTGTCGATGCACGTCGAGGTCTGCGAGGACATGTGGGTGCCGGTGCCGCCGAGCGCCCGCGCCGCGCTCGCCGGCGCGACGGTGCTGGCCAACCTCAGCGGCAGCCCGATCACGGTCGCCCGCGCCGAGGACCGCCGGCTGCTCGTGCGGAGCGCGAGCGCGCGGTGCCTGGCGGCGTACGTCTATGCGGCAGCCGGACAGGGCGAGTCGACGACCGACCTGAGCTGGGACGGCCAGACGATGGTCTACGAGTGCGGCGACCTGCTCGGCGAGGGCGAGCGGTTCCCCGACGGCCCGCGCCGGACCGTGGTCGACGTGGACCTCGACCGGCTGCGGCAGGAGCGGCTGCGGCAGGGGAGCTTCGACGACAACCGGCGCACCCACGACATGGCCGACGGGTTCCGCGAGGTCGAGTTCGCGCTCGGCCCGCCGGAGGGCGACATTGGCCTGATGCGCAAGGTCGACCGCTTCCCGTTCGTGCCCGACGACCCCGCGCGGCTCGAGCTCGACTGCTACGAGGCCTACAACATCCAGGTCTCGGGCCTCGAGCAGCGGCTCAACGCCATCGGCACGCCCAAGGCCGTCATCGGCGTGAGCGGCGGCCTCGACTCCACGCACGCGCTGATCGTCGCGTGCAAGGCGATGGACCGGCTCGGCCGCCCGCGCAGCGACGTGCTGGCCTTCACGATGCCCGGCTTCGCGACCGGCGCGACCACCAAGTCGTACGCCACCCGGCTCTCGCAGGCGCTCGGCGTCACCTTCGAGGAGCTCGACATCCGCCCGGCGGCCGAGCAGATGCTGAAGGACATGGGGCACCCCTACGCCGACGGCGAGAAGGTCTACGACGTCACCTTCGAGAACGTCCAGGCCGGGCTGCGCTACGACTACCTCTTCCGGCTCGCCAACCAGCGCGGCGGCATCGTCGTCGGCACCGGCGACCTGTCCGAGCTCGCGCTCGGCTGGTGCACCTACGGCGTCGGCGACCAGATGTCGCACTACACGGTCAACGCCGGCGTGCCGAAGACCCTCGTGCAGCACCTGATCCGCTGGGTGGTCAGCCACGGCGAGCTCGAGGAGGCCAACGACCTGCTCACCGAGATCCTCACCCAGGAGATCACTCCCGAGCTGATCCCGGTCGAGGAGGGCAAGAAGCCGCAGGCCACGCAGGACACGGTCGGCCCCTACAACCTCCAGGACTTCACGCTCGCCCACGTCGTACGCCACGGGTCCCGCCCCCGCAAGATCGCCTTCCTGGCCTGGCACGCGTGGAAGGACGCCGAGGCGGGGGAGTGGCCGCCGGGGTTCCCCGAGG
>JACRAA010000428.1 GCA_016213595.1 Actinomycetota bacterium
AGCCGAGTACGCCGATCCGCTCCCCGAACCAGAGCTCGGCGTCGAACGGCTGCATGAGCCCCGTCAGCTCGAGCCGCTCGCAGACGACCGCTCGCTTGCCCGTCCTGCCGCCGATGAGGCGCATGGAGACCTTCTGCTCGACGGGCACGAGCTGGGGTGGCCCCGCCTCCTCGAACTTGGCGAGCCGCGTCTTCGCTGCCTGGTACCGAGACGACATGCCGTCGTTGTACTCGGCCTTGACCCGCAGCGTCGCGACGAGAGTCTTGAGCTTGTCGTGCTCCTCGTCCCAGCGCCGTCGCAGCTCCTCCAGCCGAGAGCTCCGCTCCGCCCGTGCGACGGCGTACGTGCTGAACGAGCCCCCGTGCACCCAGGCGTTGGCGCCCAGTGCCGTGGGTTCGAGCGTGACGATCTGCGTCGCAGCCCTGCTCAGCAGCTCTCGGTCGTGGGAGACCAGGAGCACCGTCTTGGGCGTGTCGGCGAGCCGCTGCTCGAGCCAGCGCTTCGCTGGGACGTCAAGGAAGTTGTCCGGTTCATCGAGGAGCAGCACCTCCTCGGGCCCGCTGAGCAGCGCCTCGAGGGCGAGCCGCTTCTGCTCACCACCGCTGAGCGTCTCGAGCGTCCGGTAGTGGGCACGCCGGTACTCGACGCCCAGGGCCGCGGTCGTACAGACGTCCCAGAGCGTCTCGATCTCGTACCCGCCGGCGTCCGCCCAGTCGACCAGCGCCTGCGCGTAGCGGAGCTGCGTCGGCTCGTCCTCGCTGCTCATCATCGCCAGCTCGGACGATTCCAGGGCGTCAGCTGCGGTACGGATCCGGGCCGGGGCGAGCGAGAGCAGGAGGCCGCCCACATCGTCGTAGCCGCGCTCACCGTGTCGCGTACGCCGCTTGCCGTGGCCGACGAACTGACGCATGACACCCGTGCCACCGCTCGAGGTGACGGTTCCCGCATCAGCAGCGAGGTCGCCCGCAATGATGCGCAGGAGGGTCGTCTTGCCCGTCCCGTTGGGCCCGACGAGCGCGGCCGTCGCCCCTCCGCCCACCCGGAAGGTGACCTCGTCGAGCAACGGTCTCCCGTCGGGAAGTGAGTACGAGACTGTGTTGACCTCGACGTGCCCCATGGCCGCCAGTGTCCCGCACGGATCGCGCCCCGCCTACCGAGTTTCCGCCCGGGCCGGCGACCTGTGAGCCTGCACCCGTGAAACTCATGGCCTTCCACGTGGTCAGCCGCAGTGGTTCCGGCGGCGGGTGCGAGGATCGAGGGGTGAGCAATCGAGGGGTGAGCAGCCGAGGGGTGAGCAGCCGTTCCCCAGAAGCAGGCACGATGACGACGAGCAGGATCGAGACAGCCCTCGCCGGTGCGGACCAGACGAAGGCAGTGGTACTGGGCGTCGGCGCGCTGGACCTGACGGGAGCCGCGTTCCGTGACCAGCTTCCGGGGAAGCGTGCCGTCATCATCGCTGACGAGAACACGTGGGCGGCGGCTGGTCCCGGCGCGGAGGAGTCCCTGCGGGCGGCCGGAGTCGACCTGGACGAGCCCGTCATCTTCCCGGGACGGCCCGTCCTGTTCGCGGACGACGCGATGGTGGAGCGGGTGCGGGACATCCTGGCGGGGACCGACGCGGCTGCGGTCTCGGTGGGCTCCGGGTCGGTGAACGACGTCGTGAAGAACGCCAGCGACCTCCTCGGACGTCCGTACCTGTCGGTCTGCACCGCTGCCTCCGTCGACGGCTATACGGCGGAAGGGGCGGCGATCACGGTCAAGGGGGTCAAGAGCACGGTCCCGTGCCGGGCGCCCGTCGCCGTCGTCGTCCCCGTCGACGTCATGGCCGCGGCCCCTAGCCGCCTCACCGCGACAGGCCTCGGCGACCTCATCGAGAAGGTGCCCGCGGGCGCTGACTGGATGGTCGCGGACGCGCTGGGTGTCGAGCCGGTCGACTGGGACGTGTGGGACCTGGTGCAGGGACCGCTCCAGGATGCGATCGCAGACCCCGACGGGCTGCGGCGCGGGGACACGGAGGCGGTCGCGGCGCTGAGCGAGGGCCTGCAGATGTCGGGGCTCGCGATCCAGGTGCACGGCACCTCGCGACCCGCCTCCGGAGCCGGGCACTACTTCAGCCACCAGTGGGAGATGGAAGGGTACGGCCGGGACTGGGCCATCCCCCTGTCGCACGGCTTCAAGGTTGGTCTCGGCACGCTGGCGATGTGTGCGCTGTACGAGATCGTCCTCGGCCTCGACCTGTCCGCGCTCGACATCGAGGGCCGGCTCCAGGACTGGCCCACGCCCGAGGAGGACCGTGCTCGCGTGGAGGCGCTGCAGCCGGTACCCGTGATCCGGGAGTCGGCGGTCCGCGAGTCTGCGGGTAAGTACCTCACGGCAGAGGCCGCCCGGAAGCGCCTGGAGACTCTTCGTCGGGTGTGGCCGGAGCTGAGGTTCCGGCTGGGGCAGCAGCTGATGCCGGCCTCGGAGGTCGAGGACATCCTGCGCCGGGTCGGGGCGATCCATCACCCGAGCCAGATCGGCCTCTCGCTGGAGCAGCTCCGCATCACGTACCTCCGCGCCCAGACGATCCGCACCCGCTACACCGTGCTGGACACGCTCCAGGAGGCCGGTCTGCTCACCAGTGTCGTCGACCGGCTCTTCGCGCCCGGTGGCTACTGGTACGGGCGCTCACCCGAGCCACGCTGGACCGACGAGTCCTGACCAGCGCCGCCGATACCCTCGGCCACGCGGAGGAGGCCGTCAGGTCATCTCGCCCAGAAGGTCTCGCGTGAGCAGGGTCGCGCCGGCCACCGCGGCGGGCATGAGGATGATCGCGCCGCCGGGGATGAGGAACACCAGGTAGCAGCTCAGCCCGAACCCGAGGACCCGCCACCTGTGGCGACGCAGGAGCCGCCGCCGCTCACCCACCGTCAGCCCCCGCGCGTCGCACGGCGTCGCGACCAGCTCGTCGGCCACGAGCCGCGCGCCGGTGAGCGCGCCGAGGGCTGCCGCAGCGGAGGTCCCCACGACGGGGACGATGCCGACCACAGCGACGGCCAGTCCGAGCCCCGTCGCCGTGAGGAGCACCCGGAGCGCGGCGGAGACCCCCTCGGTGACCTGTGCCACGAGGGGACGCCGGACCGGCGCCGGAATGCCGCCGTGCGCCGCCTCCACCGCGCGGGAGATCCGTTCGTAGACAGGGGCCCCGATCGCGAGTGTCAACGCCGCGTACACCACCACGGCCAGCGCCAGGGCCCCGACCATCAGTGCCAGGGTCAGCGCTGCCCTCAGGACCGTCCGTACCTCGTCGTTCCACCCGCGGGGCAGAGGCGTCAGCCAGGTCGCGATCGCCGGCGCCACGGAGGCCAGGGCGAGGAGCAGCGCAGCGAGTGCGGCGAAGACGACGACCGCGGGGAGCAGGCCGAGCAGCATGAGGCCCGGGCGACGCGACCAGTAGCGGGCGCCGCGCCACAGGTCACGGACACCTCGGCCGAACTGGCGCAGCACTGGGCTCAGGCGTCGGGGTCGTTCGAGCCGGGGCCGTCGGGATGTGCCTCCCAGATCTCCTTGCACTCCGGACAGACCGGGTACTTCTCCGGGTTCCGGCTCGGCACCCACACCTTGCCGCACAGCGCGACGACGGGCGTGCCCATGACCATCGCCTCCGTGAGGGTGCGCTTCGCGACGTAGTGGGCGAAGCGCTCGTGGTCGCCGTCGTCGAGCCGGGGCTGTGTGCGCTCCTCGGTGATGGTCTGCGCACCGGGCGCTCGCTGGGTCTGGGGAGTCGTGCTCACGCCCCGAGTCTAGGCGCGTGCTGCGTCAGCCGGAGATCCAGATGGTGATCATGAGCGTGAGGAAGAACAGCGCGACGGCGGACAGGACGACCCACACCCAGAACAGCGCCGAGTGACTCTCCTGGATCGCCGCGGGCGCGTACTCCGCCTCAGGGATGTAGCTGGCGAGCACGCTGGTGGGGGTCTCGTAGCCGGTGGCGGTCGGGGCAGCGGTGTAGTACGAGGCCGGCGGCAGCGAGACCATCGACGCGGGTGCGCCGGACAGGCTCGGCGCCGGGCCGAGGCCGGAGATGAAGCTCGACGGCGTGGCGAAGGGCGTCGGCAGTGCGGGGCGCAGCACGGCCCCCTCCGCCGGCGGCAAGGCGCGAGGCCTGTACGTCTGGCCGCCCGGGAGGTCGTCGGCGAGCTGGTCGAGCGCAACCGAGAGCGCCTCGGCGGAGTGGGGCCGCGCGTTCGGGTCGGGGGAGAGGGCGGAGGCGAGGAGCTCGTCGAGCGCGTGGGGGGCGCCGATCCGGTCTGCGATCGGCGCCGGCCCGACGGCGGGGTTGCGCCCGAGCAGGTCCGCGAGCGTCTTGACCGGGAACGGTGGCTTGCCCGACAGCAGTGCGTACGTCACGGCGCCGATGGAGTAGATGTCCGCCCGGGCGTCCAAGGGGGAGCCCGTCGCCTGCTCGAGTGCCATGTACGCGGGGGTGCCGGCTGTCATCGTCGCGCCCGCCCGGTCGACCATCCTCTTGGCGACGCCGAGGTCGGCGAGCATGACCCGCAGCCCCTGGGTCTCCGAGTGGTCGAGGAGGATGTTGCTCGGCGTCACGTCGCGGTGGATGATCCGGTGGCGGTGCAGGACCTCGAGTGCACGGGCCGCCTCGGCGCAGAGCCGCAGCACGCGCCCGGGCTCGACGGGCTGCTTACGGAGCTGCTCGAGCGAGCCGCCGTTGGCGTAGTCCATGACGAAGTACGGACGGCCGTCGGGCAGCGTCCCGATGTCGTACACCCGGACGATCCGCTCGTCCTGGATCCGCCGCAGCAGCTTGGCCTCGGCGAGGAACCGGCTCCGGACGTCGTCGTTGTCGGCCCAGTTGTCCGCGAGGATCTTGACGGCGACGTCAGCGTCGAGCTCGTCGTCGCGGGCTTTCCAGACGGTCGCAAAAGCTCCGGCGCCAATGCGCTGGCTCAGTCGGTAGCGACCGATCTTGTCCACGTGCCGTCCTCGATAGTCCTACGGGAACACGACTTCCGACGCGAGAGCAGAACGCAGGAAGCCAGAGCTTCCCCCGCATGCCTATCCCCCGCAGGGATGGTACCCGGTGACGGTGCCGCGCCGGGCTCTCGGTAAGAGACCTCTCCTATCCGATAGGGCAGACTTGACCTGTGAGTGAACCGCCGGTGAGCCAGCCCGTACCGCCCGCTGGGTGGTACGGGGACCCGGCCCACCCCCAGCGTGAGCGCTGGTGGGACGGAAACACCTGGACGGACAAGGTCCGCATCGCCAGCACGGAGACCCATGCCCCCCGAGGCACCTCCATGACCGCCACCCAGCGCGCCGCTGCAAGCCAAACGGGCGCCTACCCGCAGCCCGTCCACGGCGGCTTCCGCCCCGTGGCGCGACCCGCCACGACCCACGTCCCGCCGGCCGCTGTCGTCGGCGTGGTCGGGCTCGCGTCGTTCGGACGACGGCTCCTGGCCACGGTCATCGACAGCCTCCTCGTGTCGTTCGTCATCACCGCGGCCATGTCGGTCGTCATCCACGACTTCCAGGACCGTGTCCTCAAGGGCGTGCAGGCCTACTACGACGGGTTCGGTGGGGGGCAGCCGACCGTCCCCGACGACCTGAGCCATCTGCTGATGCTCATGACGTACGCCGTCATCGCGGCGACCGTGCTGTACGGCACCGTGAGCCTCGGCACCTGGTCCCGAACGCTCGGGCAGCGGATCGCCGGCATCGCGGTCTCCCCGGTGGACAAGCTGTCCGAGAAGGTCGGCTGGAGCCGTGGCCTCGCCCGCTCCCTCGCCTGGACGCTGCTGTCCCAGGGCGGCGGGCTGTTCCTCGTGGTCAACGTGATCAGCATCTCGATGGCCCTGTGGCACCCCAAGCGCCAGACGCTGCCAGACCTCCTGGCTCGCACCCAGGTGGTGCGCCGGAGCTGACGCGGAGGTCGCCGGCGACTCTACGCGAGAGCGAGCATGAGGCCGCCGACGAGGCAGCCCAGGACGACGATCCCCGCGCAGGCCCACCACGCCCAGTCGGACGGGGTGAACGTGCCGGCGACCCTGCGATCGGAGATCGACCCGTCGGGTCGGGCCGTCGCGGCAGCGACGAAGGCGACGACGACCGCGGCGAGGAAGGCCGCACCGATGATGAGGAAGCCGGGATGCTTCTGGATGACGCCGACGACGATCGCCG
Organism: Actinomycetota bacterium; assembly: GCA_016213595.1. Classification (GTDB taxonomy): domain Bacteria; phylum Actinomycetota; class Actinomycetes; order Propionibacteriales; family Propionibacteriaceae; genus Fen-668. The sequence continues at coordinate 6,178 of JACRAA010000428.1, forward strand.
CGATCCCCGCGACGATCCCGAAGAGGTAGCCGACGACCGTGAGGATCGTCCTGATGGTCGGGTTGCTGCTGAGGTAGCTCTGTGAGGTGCTCATACCTCACGAGAGCGGCGAGGCCGGCGTCTGATACCTCCCCAGGGCGCGCGCGAGGACATCGGCCGGGTCGGCCTCGCTGCGCTTGCCTCGTCCCGTGTGCGCTGGAAGGCTGGTCCTGACGCTGTACGACCTCGTGGAAGAGCTCTCATGCCACTGACTGACCCCGCACTCCGTGAGCTCTCCCGGCTGTACCAGATCAGCACGGAGTTCTGGGACTGGAAGGGCCATCACACAGAGGTCGACGACGCCTCGGTGATCGCGGTCCTCAGCGCGTTCGACGTGGACGCCTCCACGCCCGAGAAGGCGCGGACGGCTGTCGACGCTCATCAGACCCGCGCCTGACAGCGCGAGCTGCCCCCGTGCGTCGTGGTCGAGCAGGGGCAGAGCAAGCTCTTCCCGGTCCACGTGCACGCCGGGTCGGGGGCCCACGTGTTCGTACGGCTCGAGGACGGCGGCACGGTCGAGGCGAGCCAGGTCGACAACTTCGAGCCCGACCGTGAGGTGGACGGGGAGTGGCTGGGCGAGGCCACCTTCGTGACCCCCTCGGAGCTGCCGCTCGGCTACCACCGGCTCGTGCTCCGCTCGGACGACCGGGAGGTCGAGAGCGCACTCATCGTCACGCCGACCTGGCTCGGCTTCCCGCGCCAGATGGGGGACAAGCGGATCTGGGGCTTCGCGACCCAGCTCTACTCCGTCGCGTCCCGCGACTCGTGGGGCGTCGGCGACCTGACCGACCTGGCCGACCTCGCCGTGTGGAGCGCGACCAGGCACTTCGCCTCGTACGTCCTCATCAACCCGCTGCACGCCGCACAGCCCGTGCCACCGATGGAGCCGTCGCCGTACCTGCCGTCGAGCAGGCGCTACGTCAGCCCCCTGTACATCCGTCCGGAGGCGATCCCCGAGTACGCGTCCCTCTCGGCCGTTGAGCGCGAGGCCGTCGACGAGACCCGACGAGAGCTGGTCGCGGGGCTCGCCGACTCCGTACGGGTCGAGCGCGACGACTCGTGGGACGCGAAGCGCGAAGCCCTCGAGCTGGTGTTCCGCGCCGGGCGCAAGCAGGCTCGGCAGATGGCGTTCGAGGACTTCCAGCGGCGCGAGGGGCGCCAGCTCCGCGACTTCGCCACCTGGTGCGCGCTGTCGGAGAAGCACGGCCGCAGCTGGCGTGCGTGGCCCGACCCGTTCAGGAGGCCGACGTCGCCGGAGGTCGCCCAGTTCGCGGCGGAGAACGGCGACCTCGTGACGTTCTACATGTGGCTGCAGTGGATCGCG
>JACRAA010000429.1 GCA_016213595.1 Actinomycetota bacterium
GAGATCCCCAGTCGAGGCCGCACGTGATGAGCCAGACATTGGCGCGTACGAGGTCGTCGTGCGCGGCCCCGGCCACCAGCAGGTAGTACTCGCCCGGTCTGCCGGCGATGGCCGTGCATGATGCCCGGACCGCGTCGGACAGTCGTTGCCGCTGTTCGGGCCCCGCCGAGGCGGTGTACGCCCTTTCGGCGCCCCCGGGCGAGGCCTGCAGCGGCCCGAGCCGTACGGGGCCGCCGTCACACAGCAGCAGCGTGACCGTGAGGACGGCTGTCGCCACTGTGACCGCGACGGGCCGCAGTCTTCGCAGGAGGAGGCCGTCCACCGCGGAAGCGCTGGTAACAATGGCCACGGGCCCGGCGACCAGTACGGCCGCGCACAGCGCCTTGATGCCGTAGTAGCGCAGCGACCCGACGCGCGCGATCTCGTATCCGAGCATCGCGAACGCAGTCACCATGGCCGCTGCGGCCGGCAGCCAGAGCCACGCGATGCGGAGACTGGCGGGGGACCGCCGTCCGTACAGCGCGAGCCCGAGCGGGACCGCGATCCCCGCGAGTGGGAACACCATTGGCCACCCGAGGGAACTCGTCCCGATCGCACCGTCGAGCAACAGGAAGCGGTCGAGGGCCGTGAGCGGGCCGGCCGTGGGTTGAGCCGCCGACGCAACCACCCGGGTCACGGGAGGCTGCGCCAAGGCGGCCAGCACCAGCGGGACGAGGGCAGCTCCGGCACGAGAGACCATCCTCGCCAGAGCCGTCTTCTCGAACCGTCGCCTGGCCAGCCAGACCCCTAACGGGACCGGCGCGAGGAACACCACCAGCAGGGGCCATGCGCCGACGACCCCGGCGACCGCACAGCCCCAGAGGAACCAGCTCCACGCATCGGCCCGCCGCGTCCAAGCGAGGGCCACAAGGACGCCGGCGCCGGCGAAGCCAACGGCCTCAAGGAAGTTGCCGAACCCGAGGTACGGGACCTGGGCTGCATCATCGAGCTGAAGGAGGAGTGTCACCAGCGCGGCCACCACGAGCGGCAGGAGCACAGGACGTCGCCTGACGACGGGGGAGTCCAGCACGAAAGCGGCCAGCAGGACGAGTGAGGCCCCCATGACAACGAGGGCGGCGTACGCATATGCGACGAGCTCGGAGTCGAGACCGGCCGGACTCCCCGAGCCGAGCTCCATGAGCGAGGCCACAAGGGAGTGGTATCCCCGCGGATAGCCCGGGAACGAGCTGTCTGCTGCAACCTGCGGAGCGCGTAGCTGTTCGACGATGGCGAAGTGACCGGAGCTGTCCCAGCCGAGGAGCATGCGGTTGAGGACATGACCCGCGTCCCCCCGCCAGGGCCAGAACCACCAGACGACGGTCCCAGCGAAGGCCAGGAGCGCGACCATCGGCGGTCCCTGACGGACCAGGAGCTGTGGCGGCCTCGGTCCAGGTCCTTTGACGGCGCGCCAAACCACCGCGGCGACGGCCGCCAGGGTCCAGGCCACGGCCTGCCGTGGGGGGAAGGACACCGGCCAGGCAACCAGGTACGCGAACTGGGACATGCTCATCCAGATCAGGAGCATTGCCCCGACACGACCCGTGATCGATCTCCCCAGGGGCGCCAGCCACAGGACGAAGAGGGCCGACGTCAGCGTGGCCGCGAGCGGAGCGACCAGGCAGAGCACGGCCAGAGCCGTGCTGGTCATCACGACGCCCAGCAGGATCCTTCTCACGCGGTGAGGTCCGCTGGGTCAACGGGCCACGGTTCGGCGCGGCACGGGGGGCACGGTTCAAGGCGTGGCTCACTCAACGGCCAGCTGCCCACGGGGGCGCAGCCTATCGTCGGGACCAGCGCGGGCTCCGAGCCGAACGGCGTGTCCGGGCCGCTCCACACTCTCGGGGCAGGTGCCCGCGCTCCTGGCGAGGTCGTATTCGGCACCGTTCGTACACTCGGGAGTTCGTGAGCGGAAGTCGGATGCGCGGAATACCTGAGGTTCCCGACGGACTGCAGTACGTGCCCTCCTTCCTCAGCGGCGACGACCAGGGACGGCTGATGGCCGAGCTGCGGACGCTTCAGTACGGGGAGGTGCGGATGCATGACCAGGTCGCGCGTCGCGTCGTACGCCACTGGGGCGTGGGCTATGACTTCGACACTCGGCAGCTGCGTCCCGGAGAGCAGATACCGGCGTGGCTGGATCCCTTGCGGCGTCGGGCAGCGGCGTTGATGGACGTGGCCCTGGACGAGCTCGCTGAGGCGTTGGCCACGTACTACCCGCCCGGGGCGACGATCGGCTGGCACCGGGACGCTCCTGCGTTCGGCACCGTCGCTGGTGTCTCCTTCGGTTCCGCCTGCCTGATGCGCTTCCAGCTCGGCAAGGGAGCGGAGCGCCGGGTGCACGAGCAGCTCCTCGAGCCGGGCTCGGCCTACGTCCTCGCGGGTCCCGCGCGGACGCGCTGGGAACACAGCATTCCTGCCGTGAAGGACCCCCGCTGGTCCGTGACCTTCAGGACGATCCGCAGGGGATGGGTGCGCTGACCTTCCGCCAAGGACGGATGTGCTGACCGGCGCTTCCCGCGCCGGAGTCGCGGTGACGCCCGGTCGTGCCCGAGGTCGCTCTGCCGGTTCCGGTCGGCGGCCCGTGCCAGGATGGCGACAACAGACGAAGGCAACAGACGAAGACAACAGACGAAGGCAACAGACGAAGGAGGCTGACGATGAGCGCACTGACCGAGACGTTCCCACTCAACAGCGGCACCACGATCCCCAAGGTTGGCTTCGGCACGTGGCTGCTGGAGGAAGGCGACGAGTGCTACGGGGCCGTCAGAGCGGCGCTGGACGCCGGCTACCGGCACATCGACACGGCGAGGGCGTACCACAACGAGGCATCGGTGGGCCGGGCCGTACGGGACTCCGGGATCCCGCGGGACGAGATCTTCGTCACGTCGAAGGTCCCGGCTGAGGCCAAGAGCCACGAGGCAGCGGTCGAGCAGTTCGACATCAGCATGCGGGAGATCGGTCTGGACTACCTCGACCTGCTCCTCATCCACGCGCCCTGGCCCTGGGGTGAGCGCGGCAAGGACTGCCGCGAGGAGAACAAGGAGGTCTGGCGCGCCATGGAGGGGTTCGTGGCCGACGGACGCGTGCGGACGATCGGCGTGTCGAACTTCTCCCGCGCCGACCTCGACAGCCTCCTTCCCGCGTGCACGATCACGCCGGCGGTTGACCAGATCCGGTGGTTCATCGGCCTCGACGTCGCCGTCAACGTCGCCGACTGCACCGAGCACGGCATCGTCGTCGAGGCGCACTCGCCGTTCGCGCACGGTCGGATCGTCAACCACCCCGACCTCGTCGACATGGGCCGGCGGTACGGCGTCTCGGCACCGCAGCTGTCGATCCGCTACCTGCTCCAGAAGGACGCCGTGCCGCTGCCCAAGGCCACGTCCCCCGAGCACATCCGCGCGAACGCAGAGGTCGACTTCGAGATCTCGGACGACGACATGGCGACTCTCGGCGCCCTGCGCGACACCGCGAGCCAGCCCGGGGCGTAAGGTTCGGGTGGTCTCGGGGCCCGCCGAAAACAGTCTGTCGGAACAAAGAAACAAGCCTTGTAATCGAACGGAGAACGCAATAGCATGTAGGCATGGACGCGGGGGTTCCGGCTCAGACGTCGCAGACACCTGCGTCGACGAGCCCGGTGTGCCTCGCGCTCGGGGACGTCCTCAAGAGTCTTGAGGACGTACGCGTCGCCGATCGGACGATGGCCTCGGACGAGCAGCGGCTGGCGTGGATCGAGAAGGTCAGCGAGGCGGAGCGGCGAGTGTCGGCGCTCCGAACCGTCCTGGTCGGGGAGGCCGAGGAGGCCGGGTCCGCGATGCGGGTCCGGCGCACGCCGCTGCGGGACTGGCTGGCAGGTTCCGGGCAGCAGAGCCCGCGGCAGGGCGCTGCGGCCGTGTGGAGGGCGCGGGAGCTCGAGCTGCGCCCACGGGTGCAGGAGGCGGCCACCACTGGCCGGATCAGCCTCGACCAGGCGTCCGCGATCAACCAGGCGCTGAAC
>JACRAA010000431.1 GCA_016213595.1 Actinomycetota bacterium
CGAGCCGAAACGCCGCATCAGCGCCTTGCGGCGCACCTCGCCCAGACCCGTCACGTCGTCGAGGAGCGACTCCACCATCGACACGCTCCGGCGCCCGCGGTGATGGGTGATGGCGAACCGGTGAGCCTCGTCACGGATGCGCTGCAGCAGGTACAGCCCCTCGCTCGTCCGGGGCAGGATGAGCGGGAACTCCTCGTTCGGGAGCCAGACCTCCTCGAGCCGTTTGGCAAGCCCGCAGACCGCGACGTCCGTGATCCCGAGGGCGTCGAGGACTGCCTGGGCGGCCACGACCTGCGGAGCACCGCCGTCCACGACCAGCAGACCCGGCGCGTACGCGAAGCCGCGGGGCGCCCGGGTCGTCGCGTCGACCAGCGCGGCTGCGGCGAGGTCGCCGTCCGCCTGGTGGAGCAGCTCACGCTCCTCGAGGAGTCGGCGGAAACGTCGTGTCAGGACCTCGGTCATGGCCCCCACGTCGTTCGAGGCGACCGTACGGACCACGAAGCGCCGGTACTCAGATCGTCGGGACAGCCCGTCCTCGAAGACCACCATCGACGCCACCGTCTCGGTGCCCTGCAGGTGGGAGATGTCGAAGCACTCGATGCGCAGCGGCGCCGTGTCGAGGCCGAGCGCTTCCTGGATCTCCTCCAGCGCCCGGTTCCGGGTCGTGAGGTCGCTTGCGCGTCGGGTCTTGTGGCGCGTGAGCGCCTCTGCGGCGTTGCGGCCCACCGTGTCGAGGAGCACGCGCTTGTCGCCGCGCTGCGGCACCTGGATCCGCACCTTTGCGCCGCGCTCGGTGGCGAGCAGCTGCTCCATCAGCTCCGCCCCGGACGGCAGGGCCGGCACGAGGACGAGGGGCGGTACGGCACGGCGTCGCTCCGCGGGCGACATGTCCGCGGAGACCTGCTCGGCGTACAGCTGGAGGAGGAACGCCTCCACGAGCGCCGGCTCGTCGCCCTCGTCGGACCTGTCGGCCACCCAGCCGCGCTCCCCCTGCACCCGGCCGTCCCGGACGTGGAAGACCTGTACGGCCACCTCGAGCTGGTCGACGGCCATGGCCACGACGTCGGCGTCCGTTCCGTCCGTCAGGACGATGGCGTTGCGCTCGAGGATCTTGCGCAGCGCCCCGAGCTGGTCGCGGAGGACGGCGGCCCGCTCGTACTCCATGTTGTGCGCCGCGACGGCCATCTCGCGCTGCAGGCGCTTCTCGATGGCGTGGGTCTGGCCGCCCATGAAGGCGCAGAAGTCGTCGGCGATGTCACGGTGGGCCTCCGGGGTGATCCGGCCGACACACGGCGCTGAGCACTTGCCGATGTAGCCGAGGAGGCACGGGCGACCGGATGCCTTCGCGGAGCGGAACGTGCCGGCGCTGCACGAGCGCATTGGGAAGACGGGCAGGAGCGCGTCGACGGTGTCACGGATCGCCCAGGCATGGCCGTACGGACCGAAGTAGCGCCAGCCCCGGCGCTTCGAGCCGCGGCCGACGAAGACCCGAGGGAACTCCTCCGACCAGCTGACGCAGAGCCACGGGTAGGTCTTGTCGTCGCGGTACTTCACGTTGAACCGCGGGTCGTACTTCTTGATCCACGTGTACTCGAGCTGCAGCGCCTCGAGCTCGTTCTGGACGACCGTCCACTCCACCTTGGCGGCCGTGAACACCATGGTGCGGGTTCGGTGGTGGAGGCCGGCGGGGTCCGCGAAGTAGGAGTTCAGGCGCTGACGCAGGTTCTTGGCCTTGCCGACGTAGATGACGGTCCCATGGGCGTCCCTGAAGCGGTACACGCCAGGGTCGGTGGGGATCGACCCCACCTTCGGCCTGTACGTCACCGGATCTGCCACAGTCGCACAATGTAGTCGCCGCGACCGACACTCCCCCGTCCCCGATGATGATGCTGTGGCTTCCTGGGTGACCGCTGTGAGTTGCCGGTGTCGCCACCGATCCGTCGAGAGGCGAACCTACAGTTCAGTCTTGAACCACCACAGGAGGAACGCAGATGTCTCTCGATGTACCACGCCGGAGCCTCTTCGCTGCGGGCATGGGCCTCACCCTCGCCGGCCTGGGCCTCGCGGCCTGCGGCTCCCAGACTCCGACGACGAGCGGAGGCACGGCGACCGGGAACACCTCCACGTCCTCCGCTGGGGACGGGTCGACGGGATCAGGTCGCGGAGCGTCGGGCGCCACGGTGAAGGTCACGGAGGTTCCTGTCGGCGGTGGAGTCATCATGCAGTCGGCGAGCTTCGTCGTGACCCAGCCCACGGCGGGCACCTTCAAGGCCTTCAGCAGCGTCTGCACCCACGAGGGGTGCCCGGTGACGCAGATCTCCAACGGCGCGATCATCTGCACGTGCCACAACTCGCACTTCTCCGTCGCCGACGGGTCCGTCATCTCAGGGCCCGCCCGGCGTGCCCTGGCAGCGGCCAAGGTCACGCGCTCCGGCGACTCGCTCGTGGTCTCTTGAGGGGCGCGGCGCGGGGCACGAGCGGAACAGGCGGCTCTGCGATGCCGACGTGGGTCCCCTTGAGGACCTCAGCGAGGAACTGACCCGTGTACGACGACGGGCAGGCCGCGACCTGCTCCGGCGTTCCGGTCGCGATGACCTCACCGCCCCGCGACCCACCTTCAGGCCCGAGGTCGATGACCCAGTCGGACGACTTGATGACGTCGAGGTTGTGCTCGATCACCACTACGGAGTTGCCCGCGTCGACGAGCTTCTGCAGGACTCCCAGCAGCTTGCGGATGTCCTCGAAGTGCAGGCCCGTCGTGGGCTCGTCCAGCACGTACATCGTGCGGCCGGTGGCGCGGCGCTGCAGCTCCGCCGCCAGCTTGACCCGCTGCGCCTCGCCGCCTGACAGCGTGGTCGCCGGCTGGCCCATCCGGACGTAGCCCAGGCCGACGTCGACGAGCGTCGTGAGGTGGCGGGCGATGGCGGGGATGGCCGCGAAGAACTCCGCCCCCTCCTCGATCGGCATGTCGAGCACCTCGGCGATCGTCTTGCCCTTGTAGTGGACCTCGAGCGTCTCGCGGTTGTACCGCGCCCCGTGGCACACCTCGCACGGCACGTACACGTCGGGCAGGAAGTTCATCTCGATCTTGATCGTGCCGTCGCCCGAGCAGTTCTCGCAGCGTCCCCCCTTGACGTTGAACGAGAACCGTCCCGGCTGGTAGCCGCGCACCTTGGCCTCGGGCGTCTCCGCGAACAGGGAGCGGATGCGGTCGAAGACGCCGGTGTACGTGGCGGGGTTGGAGCGGGGCGTACGACCGATGGGCGACTGGTCGACGTGGATGATCTTGTCGATCTCGTGGTAGCCGTCGATGTGCGTGTGGCGACCGGGCATGTGCTTGGAGCCGTAGATCCGGCGGGCCAGTGCCGCGTACAGGATCCCGTTCACCAGCGTCGACTTGCCCGAGCCGGACACGCCGGTGACCGAGACCAGCTGGCCGAGCGGGAACGAGACGGTGACGTCCGTGAGGTTGTTCTCCCTGGCGCCGATGATCGTCACGGCACGACCCGTCGGGGCGCGGCGGGCGCTCGGCAGCGGGATCGACCGGCGTCCGGAGAGGTAGGCGCCGGTGAGCGACTCCGTGCTCGCCAGGAGCTCGCTCACGGGGCCGGACACGATGACCTCGCCGCCGTGCTCCCCGGCGCCCGGGCCGATGTCGACCGTCCAGTCCGCCGCCCGGATGGTGTCCTCGTCGTGCTCGACGACGATCAGGGTGTTGCCGAGGTTCCGCAGGCGCACGAGCGTGTCGATGAGCCGCCGGTTGTCCCGCTGGTGCAGCCCGATCGAGGGCTCGTCGAGCACGTACAGGACCCCCACCAGGCCCGAGCCGATCTGCGTCGCGAGACGGATGCGCTGCGCCTCGCCGCCGGAGAGAGTGCCCGCCGGGCGCGACAGGGTCAGGTAGTCGAGTCCGACGTCGAGGAGGAAGCGCAGCCGCTCGTGGATCTCCTTGAGGACACGTTCGGCGATCTGTGCCTCGCGCGGGGTGAGGTCGAGCGCCCTGAGGAAGCCCGCCGCCTCGTCGATCGACATCGACGAGATCTCCGCGATGTTCCTGCCGCCCACGGTCACCGCGAGCGAGGTCGGCTTGAGACGCGCCCCGCGGCACGTTGCGCAGGGGATCTCGCGCATGAACTCCGCGTAGCGCTCTCGCGCCACGTCCGTGTCGGCCTCGGCGTGGCGGCGCTTGATGTACGGGATCGCGCCCTCGTACTTCGCCGAGTACGTCCGCACGCGCCCGTAGCGGTTGCGGTGCCGTACGTACACCGGCTCTCCCGCGCCGAGCATGACGAGGTTCTGCACCTCGGGTGTGAGGTCGCGGAACGGCGTCGCCATCGAGAAGTGCTCCGTCTCGGCCCGACCGGACAGCAGGTTCTGGAAGTAGCCCGCCACGGTGGGCGACGACCAGACCGAGATGGCGTTCTCGGACAGGCTCAGCGACGGGTCCGGGACGACGAGCTCCGGGTCCACCTCGAGCATCGTGCCGAGGCCTGAGCACACGGGGCAGGCTCCCCAGGGACCGTTGAACGAGAACTGGCGTGGCTCCAGCTCCTCGAGCGCGATGTCGTGGTTGTTGGGACACGC